>JBGVOJ010000258.1:0-15232 GCA_045126415.1 Eubacteriales bacterium
TGGAGTTCCCGGTGTGCTTCGTATGCGGCTTCTCGGAAGGGATTTTTCCGTCCGGACGGACGCTCGAAGAGCGCAAGGACGCGGGGCTTGAGGAGGAACGGCGGTTATGCTTTGTCGCGCTGACCCGTGCGATGAAGCGGCTGTACCTGACGGAATCCGAAGGTACGGCGGCATCGGGCGGCGGTCAGGCACCGCGTCAGAAACGTCCGTCGCGGTTCATTTTTGAGATCGGCGAACAGAATTATGTCCGCATCGGAACGATCCCGAAAGACCTTGCGGAGACGGGTACGGCGCAGATGAATCCGCCGTCGGCCGTGAACGGACGCGGCGTCGGCTCTGTGGTCGAGCATCCGGTGTTCGGCAAGGGTACGATCACGGCGGTGGACAATGACCGGAGAATTTACAGTATTTTATTTGAAAAATCGAACAGCGTGAAGCCGGTCGGGATGGATTACGACTTTGATGCGTGGAAGAATCTCGCGGAGCTGCGGAAGAACGCACTGGAAAACGCGAAGCGTGAGACAGAAGCCGTGAATCAGGCACCGGAACCGGAAGTCCGGATTGACGAACCGGTGCAGGAGCAGTTTGTGTTTGAAATTCCCGAACCGCAGGCGGAGGATGTGGAACTGCCGATGCCGGAACCGGAGGAGATACCGGAGATGGAAGTACCGGAGCCGGTACCCGTGGGGGAAAAGAAGAAAAGTGATCCAACGGAGCAGATTCCGATCACTGTGGAAGTTCCTGCCACGGACGAAGATGTTCCGGCGAAGCCGAAGATGAAGAAGCAGGCGATTCCGGAGAAATACCGGAATGCGGAATGGCTGAAAACCGTGGACGACGGAGAAGAGAACCTCTGGAAGCGGGACGACGTGCCGCACGAAGGCTGGACGTGCGAGGCGATTTATGACCTCGGTGAGCCGGTCGGAATCTGCCGGATGTGCGGGCATCAGATCATCCGGTACGTCCATGTGATGAGCCATCCGGCATATCCGAAAAAGATCGGCGCGGGCTGCGTCTGTGCGGGACGGATGGAAGGCGACGTGGAACGTGCGAGAGAACGCGAGAATGCGTTCAAGAACCGGCAGTCGCGTCTGGAGACGTTTCTGCGGATTCCGCTGAAGCGGAGCAAAAACGGAAACGAATACATCAAGTACAAGAACGAGATCATCACGATCCTTCGTGACAAGTACAAGGAAGGGTATTACAAATCGGTATACCGGAACGCGTATTCGATGGCGTTTTCTTCGAAGGAAGCGGCGCTGGTTGACGTCTTCGACAAGATTGATCCTCCGGTGGAGGTATGAGGAAAACGCACCTTCGGTGCGGAAGGAAGAAAAACGCCCGATGGGCGTTTTTCAAATTTTATGTCCTGCGCGGACGGCTGCACAATGGAGTTTCACTTCGTGAACCTCCGGGCTCAGGCGCCGCCCCTTTGTGAAT
The DNA here is from genome assembly GCA_045126415.1 of Eubacteriales bacterium. Lineage (GTDB taxonomy): Bacteria > Bacillota > Clostridia > Oscillospirales > CAG-272 > UMGS1696. The sequence continues at coordinate 1,441 of JBGVOJ010000258.1, forward strand.
TGCCGGCTTAATAAGGGTGGAGTTTGGTTTTATCAAATTGCGAAAACTGTCCGATAGTTCATAGATATAGCAATCAAAAATCGCACGTTTTTTATCGGGCTAACCGGGGGCGAAAGGGTGGCAGTATTTTGTTGACTGTACGTACGTCTTATTTTTCGCGGTCAGCGCATCGTCTGCTTCACTATTTTGATGAATGCGCGTCTCGATGGTATTCTCCACCTGTTCAACTGCAAGAACGCAGAGGAGTCCAGAGGACACTTCCTCTGGCGCGGGTGATTCATAAGAGGCCTCGCGCGAAGGCCTCTTATGCGCCGCCCGAGACACGAAGTGTCTCTTGTGTTGTGGGCATAAAATTGAAAAAAGCACCGTCAGGTGCTTTTTTCTTCTTTCCAACCGCGCAGCGGTTGTTTCTTAATCTCCAAGCTTCTTGTAATCTTCAATACAGCGTGCGAGCTTCTTTTCAATGAGAGTCTTCTGACCTTCGTAGTAGGATACGAAAGCACCGTCGTTGCCGGCGCCGTATACGGCGTTCGTGAAGATCGAGCCGATGCCGAGTTCCTTGTCTGCCATCATGATGAAGGACGTGCTGATGTGTTCGTAGATGATGTCAACCATCTGCGCGTCTGCCTTGCCGTCGGAATACTTGACCTTCAGCGCGGTGTCATACCATGCAGGAATGACCGTGCGGTAGGACTGCGCACAGAGCGCTTCCATTGCCGCGCAGACCGCGTCGAGTTTGTCGGCCGGTGCCGATACCGGTACCGCGCCGCCGTTGCCGTTGACCGTCGCTGCTGCGGACATATAGTCAAGATTTTCGGACAGCTTCGGGTACGGCAGCATACCGTAGTCAAAGCTTACGTTGCGGAGCTGGTGCGCCGTGGAGAACTGACCGGGGTAGAACAGGGACGTCTGGTTGATGAAGGTGTCCTGCTTGCTGCCTTCCATGGAAATGCTGTCGGAGTACAGCAGACGGTACAGGGTTTCGCCCCACTTGATGCCGTCTTCCGTCATGATTTCAAGCACCGGATAGCCGTCCGCGTCGCGGGAGCTGAACGTCAGACCGGTGGACATCGACAGGTAGTTCGGAATGCCCCACTGTTCGTAGCGGAAGCCGAAAATGTCCCCGGCGTCGTCTGCACCGTCCCCGTTCACGTCGGTGTGGACGGTCGAACAGTAGTCCGCGAAAACGTCATGTGTCCACGTTCCGTCGAGAACCTGATCGTAAATCTGCTGGACATCGCCGAAATAGTCCGTGTACATCTGCTTGTTGAAGTACATCGCGGATGCGCCGAACATACAGGTCAGGAAGAGGTCGCCGTTGAGGAAGTAGCGCTTGCTGTTGTCAATCGCGCCCTGTTCCATCATTTCCGTGTACCACCACGGCTGGTCGAGGTCGATGTAGTCGGACAGGGTCATGAGATCGTGGAAATAACCGCGGATGGACTGCTGCCACAGGCGGGAGCTTTCTTCGACGATCAGGTCATAGTCACCCGTGCCGGCCTGCAGCGCGAGGGAAACTTCACCCGGGAAGCCGTCCCAGGTGGCGTCGCCCGCGATCCAGTTGAACTTGACGTTCAGGCGGTCTTCCACGGAAATGTTGCGGTTGTAGACGGCATCCATGACGACGTCGCCGCTCAGTTCGCCGAGGCAGTCGTAATTGATGGTATCTTCATTGCCGAAGTGGTAGATGTTGAGGGTTGTGCCGTTGAAATTGAGGTTGTCGGGGAGGTTGTCGGGAGTCGTTGCGCGGGTGATTTCGGTTTCTTCGGGGGTATCGCCGGCGTCTGCGGTGGGAGTGGTGGATGTGGTGCTGCCTTCCGCTGTTTCGCCGCCGTCCGCACAGGAGACGAAGGACGGAGCAAGCATGAGCGCACACAGAAGCAGAGTGAGAACTTTTTTCATAGCGCACCTTTCGCGATCTCACGGGGAGATCTTCATTTGTTATAAATTATAATATGCGGGTCGGGAACGGGTTTTATCCATGAATTCATTGTACATAATTTTCCAGAGGATGTCAAGGGAGAAAAAAGAATTCCCGGGCAGAATTATTTATGCTTATGCGTTATTTCGATGCATTCCCCGAGCACTGTTGAATAAATCACCGTTTCGCCGATCTCCTCGCCGAACATTTTTCCGCAGATATCACGGTAATACAAGAGCTGGTTCCGGTGACGGTCGGCGAGCTTTTTGTGCGCACGTGTGCGGTCCTGCCATTCCTCAGAGGTCAGACTGTCCGTCTTGTAGTCCACGAGGACGAGCTTTCCGCTGTCCGGATCGCGGAAAACGCAGTCGACAACGCCCTGTACGGTGATCTTTATGTCCTCCGCGCGCAGTTTTTCGCGGAAGGCTTCATCGGCGGTGAAGTGTTCCGCCGCCATGCGCGTGTTGAACCGGAATTCGCGCCGCACCATCGGGGAACGGCGGATTTTGTCCATCAGTTCGCTGCGGACGAAGCGTTTCAGCTGGTTCATGTTCACCATGTCCGCCAGCTTCGCGCTGAGGTGGCGGGTTTCCACCAGACGGTCGCGCTCCGCTTCCGCACCGTGTTCCGCGAGATGTCCGAAATCCGCAAACTGCAGGAAAATGTGTGTCGCACTGCCCCGGTCGGAGGCGCGGATGCTGCTGTCGCCCGTCATGAAGCGCGGACGCAGGCCTTTCGCGGGTTCCGCAGGGATTTGCTCTTCCTCCGGAATCGCCGGAATTTCCTCCGTTACGGGTGTGAAGCCGTGCTCCGTGATGGCGTAGACGGTGTCGGCGGTGCGGCCTTCGTCGAGGATTTCTGGGTACAGACCGGACACCGACAGCTTTGACGGGATCGCGGCGAGGTGTTCATGCGGGTAAACGAAGGTGAAGCGGCGGCGGATTTCGTCTTCGTCGAGCGGGGGGGCGGATGTTTCCGGAGAAACCGCGGAGTTTTCCACAGGATGTTCCTCCGTCTCTTCGTCCGTCAGGAGGACGGCTTCGGGAATCTGCGTGATATGATAGAAATCCGCGTTGCCGTATTTTGCCGCCGCGCCGAGGATCCACTGGATGTACGTCCCCTGACCGCCGACAAAATATCCGTCGGCACAGTCGCGGGTCTGTTCGGCTTCCGCGAGCATTTTTTCCGCGTCGGAGACCTTCGCCGTGACGATCAGACGGTTTCTTGCACGTGTCAGCGCGACGTAGAGCATACGCATTTCCTCCGCCACGGCTTCGCCGCGCATTTTTTCCGCAATCGCGCACCGGATGAAGTTCCCGCACCGGACGAGTCCGCCTTCGTCCGGGAGATACATCCCCAGACCGAGCTCCCGGTCGATCAGGACGTTCCCGCGTTCGTCGGCGGTGTTGCGGCGTTTCGCGCATTCCGCGAGGAAGCAGACGGGGAATTCCAGCCCCTTTGACGTGTGGATGCTCATGATCGACACCGCGTCGGTATCGGCGGGGACGGACAGCTCGTCGTTCATGCCGTCCGTGTCCGCGAGGTACGCGAGGAAACCGGAAATTCCTCCGAAACGGGACGGTCCCGCTTCTCCGGAGCCTTCGTACGTCCGCGCGAGGGTGCAGAACCGGTTCACGGCGTCGCGTTCGGTCGGATTCCCGCGGATGCCGTCAATGGCAAACAGCCGTACGTCGTGGATGAGAAACTCCAGATACCGGTCGGACGGCATCCCGCGCGAAGCAATTTTGTGACGTTCCACCCAGTCGAGAAATGCCGCGCATTTATTCCGTAATTCTTCAGTTACATCTTCACGAACATTCTGTCCCAGTTCAAAAGTTTTTGAAGTGGGGCTTGGGGAGGAAAATTTTTCAAAAAGTTCCTCCCCAATAATCCCCTCACAAGCCATAAACAATGGCATATCGGAGTCCTCGGAGACGGCGGAGAGACGGCGGAGTTCCACGAGGTCGGCGATGGTGAAGCCGAAGACGGGGGAACGCATGGCGCCGGCTGCCGGAACGTCGCGGAGAGGATTGTCAACGACGTTCAGCAGACACATCAGGAGCTGCACCGACGCGTACGACGTAACCGGACGGGAGGTCTTCATTTTGACGGGGATGCCGTAGTCCGCGAGGGCGGCTTCGTAATCTGCGGCGGCGGAAAGCGCGCTGCGCGGCGACGGACTGCGCAGGAGGATGGCGATATCGGATGCACGGAGGACGTTCGCGCCGTCGGGGGAGTATTTCCCGATCATGTCGCGGATGCGGCGGGCGATGTACACCGCTTCGGGGTTCTTTTTGCGGGTAAAAGAGGGTTCGTCGTCCTCGTCGCCGGATTTTCTGCGCGGACATTCGATCAGGCAGACTTCTACGGGATCCGCCGCCGGCTCCGTTTTCGCGTGAATGAGCGCGTCGCCGTCGTCGTAGGGGATGCCGCCGTGCGGGAGGGTGTAGTCCGAAACCATGTTGACAAAGCGCACGACGGGATCGTCGCAGCGGAAATTTTCGCTCATGAAGAGGGCGTGACCCGCGTCGGGAGAGAATTCCGGCGCGGCTTTTTCTTCGTTTTGGGGATCAATGACGTCCCACGCACGGCGGTATTCCGCGAAAACCTCCGGCTCCGCGCCGCGGAAACGGTAGATCGACTGCTTGATGTCGCCGACCATGAAGCGGACGCTCGATTCCGAAATAGCGCGGAAAATGCGGTCCTGCACGCGGTTGGTGTCCTGATATTCGTCGATGAAGACGTATTTGTAGCGGCTGCCGACTTCACGTGCGGCGTTGGTGGGCGTGCCGTCGGGGTTCAGGAAGAGCTTGATGGCGAGGGTCTCGAGGTCGCTGTATTCGAGTGCGGAGGCAGCGCGTTTGCGGCGTTCGAGTTCCCGGAAGTACGCGCCGATGACGTCCTTTGCGCGGCGCAGAACGGCGGCGGTGCGGTGTGCGGAGGTTCGGATTTCGTCCTCCGTGAAGGGGAAGAAGTCGCCGGAGAAGCGTTCGATGTCGGTTTTCAGGCGGTCGCGGTGGAATTTGAACCGGTCGGAGACTTCGCAGGCATCCTTCGCCGGGAGCGTTCCCAGACGCGGCGGTGCAAAGGATGTGAAGACTGTCCGCAGTTCGTCGTACGGTGCGGAAACGAGTGCGTGGGACACCCGGCCGAGCCAGTCGAGAATATAATAAAGAACAGGGCCGTATTTCTCGTTTACTTTGGGATAAGCTGGAAACTCATCCGCGCACGCGGAACAGATTTTAAAATAATGTTTGGTTAATTTTTCCAGCTGTTCGCGCAGAAACGTGCCGTAGGCGGAATCCATGACCCCGTCGGCGGCATCGTCGAGAGCATCGGCAAAACGGTCGAGAGAGGACTCGTCCTCGGCGGCGGCAACAAGCGACTCCGCGATGCGGAGCAGCTCCTCGTCCAGCGCTGCGCTGTCGCGTGCCTGACCGATGACGTCCGCCAGTTCCGCGAAGGAAACGGCGGATTTTTGTCCGCTTTCATTTTGTGAGTGTCCGTCATTATGTGAGATTCTTTCGTTTCGTGAGAAAAAATCATCCACGACATCCCGCATGGCGGCGGTTTTCATGGCGCGGATGGTCGAAACGTCGGTGATTCGGTAGTCCGGAGAAAGACCCAGCGCCGGAAAATAGGGACGGAGGGATTTATATAAGAAGGAATGAATGGTCGAAATATCCGCAGAGGGAAGGGCGGCGAGGTGGCGTCCGACGTGGTGACCTTCGGCGGAAAGCTCGCGCAGACGGCGGGAAATACGCGAACGCATTTCGGCGGCCGCGGCACGGGTATAGGTCACAATCAGCATTTCGGACAGCTCGGCACGGTCTTCAATGAGCAGTTCGGAGATGCGTCCGGTGAGCGCGGCGGTCTTTCCGCTGCCTGCCGCGGCGGATAACAGGAGGTTTCCGTCACCGTAAAAGACGGCGCGCTCCTGAGCGGGTGTGTATTTCATAGATTGACTCCGTGGAATGGTGTGTGAACAGATGGGTGTGTGTATTTACAGAAGTATCGAACAGATGTTTGACATGGCGTGAAGGATCCAAAAAACAGGTGGGTGCATTGATGGGTGTATAAAACGACCCGAAAAGAACAAATGTTTCCTGTATTTCCGGACAAAATCTGCGGTTTTTTCGGGATTTTCAGACTCTGCACACCATTTTATTGCTGCAGTATTCGCATGGCAGGCGTCCGCCGCGCATTTTCGGTGCCGCGTGGGCGATGCCGGACGTGATTTCCGTCGCGATGCCCGATATGGTGTCGGACAGTTCGCGGTAGAGCTGACCGAATTCCTCCAGGGTGGCAAGTGCTGCCGAGGATTTGATTTCGCCCGATTTTGTCTTTTTCACGGGGACGTATTCGCCGGTCAGACCGCGGTCCATGGCGTCGAGGATTTCCTCGTCGTGGAGGAAAATTCCGCTGCGTCCGATGTTTCTGATGACCAGTTCTCTGGCTTCGTCGGCGGTGAGCCAGCTTTCCGACAGGCCGCTGCCCGGTCTTGCCGAGAAGTATGACGCGCCTGCGGGGAGAAGTTCGCCCGGTTTTGCGATGCCGGGGATGCCCGATTTCCAGACGGAGAACAGGTAGATCAGGAGCTGTACGCCGATCCCCTGCTTCACGTCGTCGAGGGAGAAGGTTTTTGAGCCGGTTTTGTAGTCGACGACGCGGACGTAGGAGCGTCCGTCTTCCGCTTTATAAATGTCCACGCGGTCGGCGATCCCGCGCAGGACGACTTCGTATCCGTCCTCCGTGACGAATTTCACCGGTGTGACGGCGCGCGTTTCTTCGTCGGGAGAGCTTACACCGATCGGAAGTTCAAACGCGGCGGGGGTGAATCCGCTCTGGGAGATTTCGCGGAGGATGGCTTCGAGGAAGACCAGCACCGAGCGGCGCAGGCGGATGAACAGGTATTCGAGACGCGCGTCCATGCGGATTCCCTCGGGGACGATTTTTTTCAGCTCGTCCGAAGGGAGGACGGCGTCTGTTTCGCGGTCCTCCATCTGCAACCGGATGAGATCCCACATACCGGACTGGCGGGCGAGACGGCGGATGTAATCCCCGATGGCACGGTCGGCGCGGCGTTCGGTCTCTTCGCGGGACAGGGAAGTCAGGTCGGTGTCCGACGGCAGGTCGCGGAAGAATTTTTCGAGAATTTCATGGACGAACACGCCGACGTCGGGCGTGGAAATTTCCGCTTTGGCGTCGCCCTGCAGCTTCATTTTGTACTGGCACCAGTAGAGAAACGGGCAGTCGATGAATTTTTCGATCCGCGACTGCGTCAGGCTGATGCGGCGTCTGGGGGGATTTTTGATATCCGCGGAGTTTTCCACAGGATCCTTTTCCGGCGGTTCCGTTTCCGTTTTTACGACGTCCTGCGCGGCGGTCAGCGGAACGTCGTGGAGCTGCGTTTCCGTTTCACGTGCGAGACGTTCGAGAAAATCGTGTTCCGCGCCTTCCGTGGTACGGCGGGACAGCAGATATTCCGCCGAGGAAGGATGGTAGAGGACGTCCGGAAGCGGCTTTGCGCCGAAGGAGGTCACGCGGTTTTCGCCGAGCAGGGCAGCAACGCGCGAAGCACCCTCGGACAGGGCGGCGTCTCCCGTGACGGGGGCTAATATGTAAAGTTTTTCGGTCGCGGCGGCGGCGGTACGGTAGTACATGAAATATTCGCGGGCGGTGCGGAGTTTCAGGTCGGGTGTGGCGATGTCGAGACCGATCGTTTCCAGCCGGACGCGGTCGCCTTCGGAGAAGAACGTACCGTCGTCGGTGGGATTTCCGGGGAACTCGCCCTCGACGGAGCCGAGCAGGATCACGCATTTCACTTCGTCGAAGCGCACGCCGGTCGCGCTGCCGAGGACGACTTCGTCGATACCGGTCGGGATTGTGCCGACGTCCATGGAAGACGCGACGCGCTGGAACAGACCGGAGAAGCGTCCCGCGTCGAGGGTCACGCCGTCGAGCATGGTGACCATGCGGTCGAGGATTTCGCAGACGGCCTGCCAGCCGGCACCGATTTTTTCCGCTTCCGCCGCCATGCCGCGGGAACGGTATTCGTCTGCGGTTTTCTCAAGGGCGGCTTCGAGACCGATGTCCTCCGCGAAGTAGACGATGGCTTCGCAGATCGTGCGGACGTCGGCGGGGACGGTTTTGCCGTCCGATTCGAAGACGGAGAGGAATTTTTCAAGCGGCGGAATGAGCTTTTCGCGGGCACGGTTGGCGATTTCCAGCATGATTTCGGCGCGCGGGGTACGCTCGGTTTTGTAGCCGTCGGGGTTCATCGACCAGCCTTCCTCGCTCGTGTACATCCGGCGGCCGCGGATATTCCACGTTTCGGTGTAGAGTTCGAAGACGTCGCTTTCGTATTCGTCGAGCGGCGTGAGACCGGTTTTGATCATGCGGATGAGGTCGCGGCGCATCCATCCGGACGACTGCACGCCGAGCGCGGACAGAATCAGCCGTACGGCAGGAGAGGACGACACGTCACCGGGTTCGGAGATGAAGCAGCGGATACCGTGGGCACGGAGCGCGGTGTCGGTGATACCCTCGAGTTTTTTCATGTCGCGGGCGACGACGGCGATGTCGCTGCAGCGGTAGCCTTCGCGGAGAAGACGGTCGATCAGGGCGGCGCATGCCTCGGCTTCGTCGAAGCGGTCGGCGCAGCGGAGGATTTCGACGTTTTCGATACCTTCAAGGGCGGACGGATCGGGCGGATTGGTGGCCGTTCCGTAGTCGAAAAGGAAGCGTTCGACGGCGGCGAGGGCGGTATCCGGTTTATGGCGTCGGTCGGTGTCGAGGGAGATGCGGTTGACTTCACGTCCGGCGCGGGCGGCGATGCGGAGCGCGGTCTTATAGAATTCGCGCACTTCCGCAAACTGGAGTTCGTCGTCGGATGGTATTCCGGGGCAGGCGAAGGTGACGGTGAGGTCTTCCGCCTGCCGGACGATGCTTTCAAGGATGCGCTCTTCCGCGCGGGTGAGGGAGAAAAACGAGTCGATGAAGACGGATTTGCCCTTGAAATAGGGATGATCGCGCAGGGTCACGGCGAGGTTGTCGAGAAGGTCGCCGCGGTCGATGTATTCCTCATGGAGCAGGGTATTGTAGGCGGCGTAGACGAGGACGGCGTCGCGGAGACGCGCGGTGAGGGATTCGTCTTCGGCGTCCAGTTTGTCAAGGGCGGCTTCGGCGTCGGCAGGCGTGATGCCGCTGCCCTTGAGTTCGTCGAGCGCACGGAGGAGGTGGGAGATGTTGCGGTCCTCCCGTCCGCCGGCGGTTTTGTTGTAGACGGTCATGCCGCCCCAGACGGAGAGCATGGCGCGCCAGACAATCAGCATCCGGCTGCCCTCGTCCACGACGGTGTCGGCAAGTCCGCCGAACTCGCGGAAAACAGAGTTGGCAAGACGGGTGAAGTTGGTGATCTCCAGCCGGAGATAGGCTGACTCGGGAAGGGATTCCGCAATCCGTGTTTCCCACACAACGGTCTGCTGTTCGGGAACGATCAGCACAATATCGCGGTCCGTTTCCGCGACCGTTTGTTTGATAAGGTCGACAACAGCGGTCGATTTCCCGCTCCCGCTGCGTCCTGTGATGTAGTTGAGCATTTGTGTTCCTGTAATATGTAATAAGCGGGGAGAAACTTTTTGAAAAAAGTTTCTCCCCGCGCCCCTTTTCAAAAACTTTCAAACGATTGGGACAGACAAAGTATGTGCAGATTTGGAGGAATTTGATTTTGTGCAGGTTACAAAATCATTTGTAACGAACGCCCTGCACTTCCTTTGTCAACATAATAGTTTGAAGTTTTTTGAAAGGGGTTCGGGGAAAACTTTTTTCCAAAAAAGTTTTCCCCGAGAAAATTTATTTACTTATTCATCAATTTTAGCAATCGGGATTTTGCCGGTGTAGCCGTCCCACTGGAAGGTGTCGTAGGGGGAGACGAACTGATTGCCGACGGACATGGCGAGGTGGACGCCGGTGATGCCGGTGAAGCCGGTTGCGCCTGCGGTGCCGATGACGGTGCCGCGTTCGACTTTGTCGCCGGCCTTTGCACTGACGGTACCGAGGTTATAGTACCATGTTTTGAGGCCGTAGCCGTGTTCGATGACGACGATGTTGCCGGTGTAGTCGAGCCAGCCGGCGTAGACGACTTCGCCCGCGTTGGCGGCGATGATTTCGGTACCTTCGCCCGCGTTGTAGTCGATACCGTTGTTGCGGTAGGTCGGCGAGGTCGCGTCGTTCACGTAGATGTCACGTCCGAAGCCGCGCATGAGCTGGAACCAGCCGTTCACGGGTTCCGAGAAGTGGCCGGAGAAGAAGCGCTCGGATGAAGCCGATGCGGTGATTTCGGAAACGGCCTTTTCAAAGGCGGAGAGGGTTGCGTCGGTACGGGCGGAAGCCACGGTTGCCGCCGGGATGGAGTAATAGGAGGACTTGATGCCGTCGTTGTTGATGGCGAGGGTCAGATCCTTGGTGGAGGCGCCGTAGGAGAGGGTGATGGTGTACAGACCGGTTGCGGTTTCCAGATCGATCGGGAGGAGCGCGACGGCGTAGTCGCCTTCTTTATAGAAAGTCGGCTTGTAGGTGCTTGCCATCGTGGAGGAGTAGGTGATATTTTCGGGTGCGGAGACGTTTGTCGCGGTGATGGTGACGAAGCGTCCGGCATCCACGGTGCTTGAGCCGAGGTAGAATTCGGCAGGCGCGGTGACATAGGAGAGGAAGGAATAGTTCAGCTCGCCGCAGAAGGTGCGGGAGGAGTCCTCATACCATCTTGCGACGACATCGACGTTGACCTGTCCGAGACCGTCGAAGCGGAAGTCGCCCATGTTGCTGTACATATCGTCGAAGATGACTTCGCCGTCGGCACCGGTCACATAGACATGGCAGTAATCGGGATCCGTATCGAAGTCGAGGTCGAGACCGCCTTCGAGTTCGTAGCGTTCGGCGGTGGAGACGACGAGACCGGTGGTATCGCTGTCGACGTACTGACCGGTGTAGTTTTTATACTGCCATACGGCGGTATCGGGGGTCACGGTCACAGAACCGGAGAGGGTAAGAACGGGCATCGCGGACATTTCGTAGAGGCTTTCGGCGTACTCGGTCTTGATGAAGATTTCGGCATCGGCTTCTGCCATTTTATAGACCTGACCGTTCGGGTCACGGAAGTAGTTGGTGGTGGGGTCGGAGGAGAAGTAATACTGGTAGGTTTCATCGCGCACATTGGAGGAGATGACGACCCGGTAGTAGTCCTCGGACAGAAGAGTTTCGGGGAGGGAGGCGAGTGCGGTGGCGTTTTTCTTTGCGTTCATGAAGAAACCGATGAGGGTATCGGCTGTATCGTCGGTTTCGGAGCGGGTATAGCTGAACTCCTTGCCGTTGACATCGTGGATAGAGATGGCGACGGCGGTTTTATCATCAATCGGGGCGTTCTGCGTATTATTGTAGCTTGCGTACGCTACGACGGACGGGATAAAGCACGCGACAATGAGCAGGAGGAGGATAATTTTATTCTTCACGGCTTTTCACCTTTCTTTTTCTATAATCTTTTCTATATTTTGATACAGAGTTATTATAACATACTTCTGTGCAGAAAATCAATAGATATTCTGTGGATAAAGGAAGAAAACCGCCGGACGGCGGTTTGGAAGGAAGAAAAATGACCGTCAGGTCATTTTTCAAATTTTATGTCCTGCGCGGACGGCGCACAAGTGGAGGTCACTATGTGACCTCCGCCGGTCGCGGCCCTCTTGTGAATCACCCCGACCAGAGGAAGGTTCCTCTGGACACCTCGCAAGGTGCACAGCATCAAATTCACAAGACTTGCCGCTTGTTCATAGATATAGTAATCGAAAATCGCACGTTTTTTATTGGGCTAACCGCGGGCGAAAGGGTGACGGTATCTACTCCGGGTAGCGGTATCCTCTCTTCCGAACGATCTGCCGCGTGCAAACCGCTGTTTGTCTGAGGCCTCAAGGCCGAGTCCCACGAACGCAGAGGAGTCCAGAGGATACTTCCTCTGGCGCGGGTGATTCACAAGAGGCCTCGCGCGAAGGCCTCTTGTGCGCCGCCACGCGCAGTGGCATAAATTTGAAAAAAGCACCGTCAGGTGCTTTTTTCTTCCTTATAGATAAACTCAGGCCAAGCTTATCCCTCGATAAGCGCATTGACCTTCGCGCGGACGCCTTCCAGCCATGCCGCATCGTGCGGGTACTTCGAGAACGTGATGCCGCGTTCGTAACCTTCGCCAAGCTCTTCTTCAAGAGCTGCCATGACCGCCTCACGGCCGCACTTCGCTTCCGCGAGGTACATCGCACGCATGTCCGCCAGCGCCATCGTGAACGCCTTCATGTGAAGAGTCATGTACGGCTGACCTGCCGGTCCGGGATATACCATGAAACAGTCGCCTGCCGGAACGAAATAGTCGCCGTCCGTGATCTGGTACGGGTCGATCGGGTGCGTCGAACCCTGTGCGTACCAGAAGTTGTAGCCCCACTGCAGGAAGCCCGCGATTTTGTACTTCCAGAACTGCGTGCCGATTACGCGGGTTCTTGCCATCGGCATCGCGAGGAAACGGTTCGATACTTCGTTGCCCTGTCCGCAGCAGTAGTACGTCCAGAGGTTCGGGACGTTCGCTTCAAGGAAGGGAGCAATGTGGTCGTTCGACGGGATCGGATTGGCAATCGCACCGGTCTTGTAGAATTCAAAGTTCGACAGCGCGTCCATGACGACGTAGCCTTCGAGAAGATCCGCGATCTGTTCGCGTGCCTTGCGGTACTGTTCGAGGTGGTCAAGCGACGGTTCGTCGGAAATGTGGAACAGGATGTTCTTCTTGTCCACGCCGAGTTCCGCCATCTTTGCGCAGAACGCCTTCAGGAATGCGCGCAGGAATGTGCGGTATTCTTCGGACAGGGAGTCGGTTTCCCAGCCGAACAGACGCTTGTATTCGCCGTTTTCGTCGTAACCCATGACCTTCGGCGCGTGTCCGGCACCCCACTGGGTGTAGAGGTGGGAGACTTCGTAGTTTTCCACGCCGCAGGCACGTGCGGTTGCTACCCAGCGTTCCACGCCGTCCATGCCGAATTCCCAGCCGTCCGCGGTCTTCTTGACTTCCACAAGCTGCGTGGTCGGACGTTCACCTCCGACGGCGGTGTCGAGCGGGGGCGTGAAGACGGGCATGAGGATCGTGTTGATGCCGTTGTCAACCGCGACTTTCATGAAGTTCGCGATGTATTCCCAGTGCTTGTCCGAGAAAGTTTCGAGTTCGTAGTAGGTCGCGATGCAGTCGCAGTGGAACCAGTTGGTGACGATGAAGTCCTGTGCCGGAAGTTCCGCCGCGATGACATGGAGATTCAGCGTCGCTTCGGCTGCGGCGTTTTCGCCTGCCATGAACTTGACGGTGACCGGATAGTCGCCGCCCGCAAGGTCAGCCGGAACCTTCACGGTGACAAACAGGGACTTCAGCTCGCCGTAGGTGACGAAAATGAGCGCACCGGGCTTTGCGGGGGAGAGCAGGTCGGGGAACATACCGGGTTCCTTGCGGAGATAGTTGTCGTCCGCCCAACGGTAGCAGGGAACGCGGACGGGTACCTGTTCGACCTTCGAGACGGTAACATAATCGGCGATCGGCGATTCCACCGCGAGGGTGAACGTCGCCTTCGGATGATGACCGGGTTCGTCGGACGTATAGGCGATCTCGAAGCAGAATTCTTCACCGCGCAGCGCGGCGCCGCAGGAAATCGCATTCTTGGACTCAAACGATTCGTCCATAAAACACTTTTCCATCGCGGAAACGGGTTTCATTAAAATAGGCAGGGCAACCACCTTTGGGGGTATATGTTATAATGGGGGAGTAACTTTTTTAAAAAAGTTCCTCCCCGA
>JBGVOJ010000259.1:0-4380 GCA_045126415.1 Eubacteriales bacterium
TGGCACATCAGGAAAAAATGATAAAGGTGGCGATGCACACAGACCGGCTTCTTCAACAGCTTCTTGATAACAATAATACTGAAGGCTAATTTGATGGATGAACCGTAAAAAACTTTCGACAATTTTTCCGTCTGTCAGAGAGAAGTGTAGTACATTACCATATCCGATGGAGTACGGCGGCGATCCGAAATGTAAATACACCCCTCTCGTCAAAGAGCGAGTACCCCGTAGGAGTACCCGCTTTTCTGTTATTCCTGCATCAGTTTCAAGAGTTTATAGAACGTCGTTCGTTTGGTTCCGGTAAGCTCCATTGCTTTTGCCGCGGTTATTGTTCCTTCCTGCCATTTGGCTATGACTTCATCCCAGTTGTCGGGATATTCCGCTTTGGGTCTGCCGAATACAACGCCCTTTTCTTTTGCGGCAGTTATCCCTTCTTCTTGACGTTGACGTATGGTCATACGTTCCTGTTCAGCAATCGAACCCAATACCTCAATTAATATGTTATTTACCATATCAAACACCCACTCTTGTCCCTCTGGTAAATCAATCATCGTCGTGGGGAGATCAAGTATTTTCAACCTTACACCATGTTCTCTGAAATACTGTAACTCCTGCCCGATATCCGACTTGTTCCGGCTTAATCGGTCAAGCGATTTGATGACGAGTGTGTCCCCACGGCGTAACATACTATATTTCAATGCTTGATAACCGACGCGGTTTAAATCTTTGCCGCTCTCCTTGTCGGTGATTATGTCTCGATCATCCGCACCCATTGATTTGAACGCTGCAATCTGACGGTCAAGATTCTGGTCGCGGCTTGACACTCTTGCGTAATAAAATGTACGGTTCTCCATCCGATACCCTCTCGAAGTGTTCGTTAATGTGGTTTGTATTTGCGAATATGTCCGTACAATGTAAAAGGACATTTGCGAACAGAAATAAACGTTGTTTTGCGCTGTCCGTAAAGGTACACTTTTACGAATCGTTACGGTAGAAGGTAGGGCGGCAAATCGCCGCCCATATCAACATTAGACCAATACATCAATTTTATCTGCGAATCCCGCCTTGATGATGATATCCCTTTGTGTTTCGATACAGTTTTCGACTGCTTCCAACCCTTCACCGAAAAAGGGGTGCGCTTTCTGTGCCGCGTCGTAAATCGTCCACAGGTCATACCATCTCTGTTCCATTTTTTCGACCGTTGCATCCGGGGCGGTAGGGGTAAGCATCTCGACCACTTCCATTTCTTCAACTCCCGCGATCATGCACAGTTCACCAATAGCATCCTCGAGGGTAATTCTCCCGATATCGTCCCGAAGTGCCGCATATGCTTCCGGTGCAGTAGCTTCCAACCGTTCAAGCTGGCTTTCCGCTTCCAGATACAAAGTGATGAGGTGATTGTAGTTATTGATTTTTTTGAGAATCTTTTTGGTGTCCATGATGAATCCTTTCCTTATTATGTAACAATTATGATTTGAGATTGCCCGTACCGCCGTTAGCTCAGCGTATATACATCAAACGATTGCTAATCTCAATCTCGGTTCGCTCTTGATTTTCTCTGAACCGTGCAGGTCGCGTATCTCGTCGAGCGTGAAAGATTTGTTGTGATGTTTCCGGTAGCCGTCCGCGTGGTAATACCATGCGCGTTTGCTTTTGCTCCATCTGAACCGAAGTTCTTTCAAGACATCTTTGTGCAGGAGTGTGTTACCGGTGATCCATAACCAACTTCCGCAAAGTTCAATTTGAATTTCATCAAGGGTAATCAGCCGTTCGATGATTTCGCGGAACTCGTTCGGTGTTTCGTGGGTTTCTTCCTGCGCGGTGTAGATCTTGCCGTCGGATGTCTGATGGATGTCTTTCAGCTTTCCGAAAAGTTCATCATATTCCTGATTGATTCCCTGCATATCTTCAACATTTCCGCCTCGGTCGGGGTGGTTCTGCATTGCAAGTTTTTTGTATTTTGCTTTGAGTTCTTCAATGTTTGCGGGGTGATTGAACCATTTCATTTGGTTTCCTCCAAAAAGTATTGATTTTGGAGCGGTCACATGATATAATTAACTCGTAACCGCTCCATTGCTCGGTGTCGCGTTACTGCCCTCTCATGAGTTGCCGCTTATGAAAGGGCTTTTTCTTTTACGAAATGCTGAATCTGCGGGAGGTAGTCTGCTTGGTGAACGCTCTGTAAAGTTCGTCGTACTTCTTTTTGAATGCGGTCGTGTCGAATCGGTTCGTCAATGTCGTCGTCCATCTTACGATGCGGGTTCCAACGGTAAGTTCTTCGACGTTCCGGTCAAGCATTTCCTTCTTGATGGTGTCCTTGATCGCTTCCGCTTCAGCCTCGCACTCGGCGATAAGGTCTTCAAGTTCGGCAAGCTCTTTCACGAGTTTTTCCAAAATTTCGTTCTGTGTCATTGTTGTGTTCTCCTTGTATGTGGTTTATTGGTTGGAGGACAGCCCCGAGACTGTTGACCGCATCCCTCGCTTTGTTTCCGGCGGGTTCTGTCTTTCCTGTGACTATATTATAACATACTTTATCAAGTATGTAAATTGGTATATTTACTAAACTTGCACAAGTATTTTTGGGTACTTTTCATACTTGTTAAAGTATTTGGGTTGTGATATAATTATAATGATAGGAGGCGATATAGTGGCAAAAACATCGGCGGCAGTAAAAAATAGATACAATGACAAGGCATACGACAGAATAACGGTGATAGTACCGAAGGGAAACAAAGACGATTTGAAAAATCATGCCGAAAAGCACGGTTACAAGTCCCTGAATGACTTTATCAACAGGGCGATTGTCGAAAAAATCAAGCGTGACAACGGTTCATCATCACAAGAGCCCGCACAGCCGGAAGCAAATGCAGAGGACTGAAATCGCAAAAAATCCGCTATATATAATAAGGAAGGAATTTTTTCAATGCAAGCATTCTTTTCACTTCTCGGTATCCTTGGGGTATACGCACTCTACAAGATCATTGACGGCGCAGATACTATCTACACCCGTTCGCAGGGTCCGCTTAAGCCGTGGCAAATACAAGATATCGCCCATGCGAGAAATCGCAAGGAGGCACGACGGCTGCTGAACCAGTATCGCGGCAGATGGTGGCTGTGATCCATCGCATGAAAAAATAGTTTTATCAAAAAAATTCACACTTCAAGTCTTTTTCATTTCATTTTTTATTTTCACACTTCGGGTGTTTTACGCACTTTTCTGCTTTCAAGGGGATTGACTTTTCCTGACCAAATGTGATATAATAGGGACAACGGATGAAGCGAGTAGAGCCGCAGACATCCTCCCGTCGAACCGAGTGCAGTTGATCGGTGCGACGTGTACAAGCCAACTGCGGACACGCTGACGGGTGTAGAAGCATCGTGAGTGCAAAAATGTATAGCCTTAATCAGTCGGGGCATACGGTGGCGGTATGAACGCCATAGACGGGCTGATTGCTGCGGGAATATCCGTGGTAGTATGTTGTGTATGAGACGAGAACGTTTATTTTTAATGAGTTGATCCCGGGCTGTTTGACGGCATGAGATGAACGACGTGCTTGTCATACAGCCCTTTTTGTATTCATTTTCGATTCTACAATAGTACAGTATATGCCATATCATGGCAGAAAGGTTATAGTATTTGAATAAACTAACCAGAACAGAAGAAGCAGTACGATTTGAAGCAGAAATCCAGAACCAAACCCTTTACGATTACCCTACAAATGGCGAACACGCACGATTGGTCAACAGCTACACCTTGCCGCGTTCGTTCACCATGCCGTTCCAATATGTTTTCGACTTTCCGTATCTGGTCACAAACAAAGGTCAGGTCATCAACGCCGAGACGGGCATGATCCTCCCGCAGTATCTAAGCAGGAGTGCGGATGACGAACACGCCGACAAAGCCTACTATAAAGTACATCTCCGCCAAGACGGGGAATGGGGTATGTATTCCGTCAGCCGATTAACGGCGTTTGTTTGGTGCGACAATGTGAAAAGCAAATATCACGTTCATCACATCGACGGCAATCCGCAGAATAACCGTGCAGAGAATTTGATATTCATGCGCGACGAAGACGAACATCCTCATGCTCATAAACTCATTCGCAATGGTGATATGAAAGCATATTACGACTTCATCGACGAAGTACGCCGAGATAACGAAGGTGGGAAAAGCGGAAGATGGATCAAAAATCCGCAGTACGGACAGATCGAAGGCGCATACCTTGGTACACATCTCATGCTTACCTTGGATGGATATGAGGCGTTTATGAGCAGAAGAGATATGCGCGATGTCCCTCTCGACGATGTGATCGGTGAATATTGGGCACCCAATTTCCCTTATGGTGGAGATATCGCGGGGTAAAGGTCATGTCACAAGAA
>JBGVOJ010000260.1:0-1282 GCA_045126415.1 Eubacteriales bacterium
AAACAGCGTACACTGCCGTTCTCTTTCATACCGTTCTGTTGTATCGTAATTCGAGATCAGCAGCTCCGCATACTGCTTGCCTGCTTCATACCTCTGTGCAATGTTGGAAAGCCGTGTTGTCCCTTCGATGATGATCCCTTCACGGGAATACAATTCCCGGATTTCGGGACAATCGTTGTAGGAAAGCAGGAACTTTCCCTCAATCCCGCACAGCGCATCTGCCAGCCGTTCGTGATCCTTGGTGGTGAAACCGACGTCTTCATAGTAGTCCTCGGTAGCATAATACGGCGGATCGCAGTAGAAAAACGATTCCGGTCTGTCATACTGCCGGATCAGCTTCTCAAAATCCCGATTTTCGATCACCACGCTCTGTAGTCTGGCACAGGCCTGGCGGATCAGCGGGAAATTGTTCCACATCCGGTGGGGCTGTGCGCCGAAGGAATCCAGACCGGATGCGTAGCTCTGCCGGATAATCTGATAAAAGTACGCCGCACGTTTCACATCCGGCAGTTCCGACGCCTGGGTGTGCATGATTTTTCGGACATAATCGAAATCCATGCGGGAGTTCAATGTGTAAGTCAGCTCGTCGATCAGCTGCTCCGGGGAGTCACGCACACAGCGGTACAGGTTCGTAAGGTTGGCGTTGAAGTCGTTGTAAACTTCGAAATCCCTGCCGGGAGGTTTGTGGAACAGCACCCACCCGCCACCGCCGAACACTTCAATATATCGCTTATAGCCGAGCGGAAAGCGGACAAGAATTTCGTCACGGAGTGCTTTCTTCCCGCCGATCCAGCTCATAAAACTGTTCATTGCAGTCCTTTCCGGCGATTTTGTGCAAAAGAAAAAAGGCCGTCTGTGTGAAATCGTCTTTGATCTCTTACACAAAACGGCCTTTGTATTGATTTAGTCCTGATTGCTGAGCATCCAGAGGGGGGTAAGCATGGCTCCGACAGCACCTCCGAACACCATACCAACGATAAAGAGGATTATTCTCTCATCCAAGCGTCATCCCTTCTTCCTCTTCATCGATGCGGATATAGTCCGTACCGTCTTCATTGAGGCGCAAACCGAAATCTTCAGCGGTATATCCCCATACCTCAAATGCGTGTTCCAGTGCTTCCCGATTGTTTTCGGGAATGATCTCGCCGACAGTTTCACCGTTGAGATATTCTCTGGTACCGCAATTCTGACCGATATCTTCGTCCGCCCATTCGTGGGTGATATATACACCCGGGAACATTCCGGTCAGTTCTGCGAGAATCGGATGGGGAGCCGACCATGC
>JBGVOJ010000261.1:0-5933 GCA_045126415.1 Eubacteriales bacterium
GTGATTCCGGTCGAAGAAGAGCATATCACGGAGTTCGCCGGACGGCGGAAGTTCGGGGTCAGCCGTCACGAACGCGGCATAAGTTTTATGGAAACCTCCGTCGGCGATGATTTTCGACAGTTCGGCGGCGGCCTTTTTCGACCGTGCGCAGACCATAAGACCGGCGGTCGTCCGGTCGAGGCGATGGACGGTATAAATCTCATCGGGGTGAGGTTCGCCCCTCTCACGGAGAGCATCGGCGATGGCGTCCGGGCACTCGCCTTCGGAGAGCATCCCGCGGGGTTTATTCACCACGACGAATTCGCGGGTGAGGTGGAGGATATCGATCACTTTTTCAAAAATACTCCTCTGGATAAAGTATACCTTATTATATAACGTATTGCATGAAAATGCAAGAGGGGACACGCCTGCGGGCCACCAACGGTGCTAAAGGAAATAAAACACGCCGCTGGCGTTTTTTCAAATTCATGCCCCTGCGCGGGGCAGGCGCATAAGAGGTCCTCGCGCGGGACCTCTTATGAATCTCCCGCGCCAGAGGAAGTATCCTCTGGACTCCTCCGTTCGGGGGACTCGGCCTCAGGGCCTCAGACAAACAGCGGTTTTCACGCGGCAGACCGTTCGGAAAAGACAAGGTCTGGGTGCAGATTTGTCCAAAGCGTTTGTTCACTACAAACACCCGGAGCGGATACCGTCACCCTTTCGCCCGCGGTTAGCCCGATAAAAAACGTGCGGTTTTCGATCACTATATCTATGAACTAACACGTAGTTGTTCTGTATTTGATAAACTGTACGAACAATTTCCCAAGCCGGCAATTCACAAAGGGGCGGCGTCTGAGCCCGGAGGTTCACGAAGTGAAACTCCATTGTGCAGCCGTCCGCGCAGGACATAAAATTGAAAAAAGCACCGTTCCGGTGCTTTTTTCTTCCTTCCACGCCGTAGGCGTGAAACATCGAAATTCAAATTTTTTTGACTTTTTCCTCACAAAACCATAGGAGATAAAAAATCAATAATAAAATTTTTTCAAATTCTCTTGATTATTTATTTTCGGCATATTATAATGAGAATAAACAAGGCGAAGCGGTCTGTATCGCCAGTTTCAATAAAACGAAAGGGGCATTTCTATGTTCAATATCGGAGTTACCACAAGAGCATTCAACGGCTTGACGATTTCCGACACCGCCCGTGAAATGGCGGCCGGCGGCTTCCGCTGCACGGAACTCTGCTTCGTCCATTCCGACCTCGCCGGCTGGACCTACAACGGCATCGGCCCTCTCGACGGCATCACGCCCGCGCGTGTCAAAACCGTCGCCGATGAATTCCGCGGACGCGGTATCGACGTGACTTCCCTCGGTATGTTCACCGACCTGCGCAATCCCGACGAAAACGCGCGCGCCGCTGCCATCGACTACGCCAAGCGGTACATCGAATTCGCCAGCGAAGCGGGCATCCCCTATATCGCCAGCGAGTGCGGCTTCACCCCCGGCAAACGCGGCATCAACGCGGATACCTATGAGTCGGATTACCAGAACCTCAAGGAAACCCTCCGCACCATCTGCCTTGAAGCGGAAAAGGCGCATGTCCATCTCTGCCTCGAAGCCTGCGTGCTTGATATCATTCCGTCTCCGAGACGGCTCAAATACCTGATCGAAGAACTCGAACATGAGTCCCATGTACGCCTCGGAGCCATGCTCGACCCCGCTAACTTCCTCGCCAATTCCGACGAAGAAGGCATGTTCCACTACCTCCGCTACGATATCTCCTACCTCCACGGCAAGGATCGCAAGATGAACGCCGCCTATGGCGTCAATGTCGGTGACGGCGATATCGACTGGGTAAAGTTCATGGAATGCTATCTCCGCTATGCGGATCCCAAGCCGTTCATTCTCGAATACTGCAACCGCGACAACTGCCGCGAAATCAAGGCACGTGCGGAAGCCTACTACGACGACGCATTCCACGCCATCATCAACCGAATCAACTAAAAATCAACGGTATTCCAAAACCACAGCGCCAGCGCGCCGAAAAGCTTTGATCGACCTTTCTCGAAAGGTCGCGGGTTTTTAGGGCAGAGCCCTAAGTCGCGGACCGCAGTCCGCGAAACACCCCGGACACAAACAGGGGATCGCTCCATCCTCCGACTGCATGAGGATAAAGGAGGTATTCCCCACTATTCGCGCGAGCGTCTGATATCAAATCATGACTCAAACTGAATATTACGCAAAATTAACCGCTTCAGAGAGCAATCTTGTCCCCCCACATGGATATACGTACGACAACTCCTGTCCTTCCGATTTCAGATACAAATTCGTGTACCATACCCAGTACCCCGAACTCCTCCGTTCATATCCTCTTGCAGATATCGCCGGGAACGGGACAACTTTTGAACAGGCACTCAACCTCATGAACGGGCTATCCGCAAAAACCTTTTATTGCGGGAACAGTAAATTGGGAAAAAATGATCTTTTCTCCATCATCGACCATTCTTTCGATAAAGGGTGGGAAGGTGCTATTAACTGCGAACACAAAGCAACATTACTGCAGGAATTTCTAATCGCGCTCCATCATTTCGCACATATCATCTGTTTTGAGAGCTATTGTGTAAACGATGGCGGCACGGCGATCACTTCGATCAACTGCCACGTCTGTGTTCACCTTTATCTTCCGGAGGAAAACAAGTGGATCCTGCTCGACCCTTCCTTCGGTACATACTTTACCGATAAAAACGGAAAAAAACTCAATATTGTTGAAATTCAGGAATTTCTCCGCCGCAACGGTGTTGTGCAGGTCTGCAATTATTCTCTGAATGGGACGGAAATTTTCAGAAAAGGTTATCCTGTCAGTTTTATTTACAATATGGCATTCCGTGTTTCATTAAGAAATGGGAATCGGAAAGAAGATTTGGTATATAATCAAAACCTGCTCTTTCCCGCAAATGTGGATAAAGAAAAATATTACCGCATGAAGCAATCCGCCAATGGAATGAGCAAAAATGAAATTGACGATCAAATCACCCATGTCCGCTATATTACCACAGACGAGCTGCTCTGCAAACCAGCATGGTCATAACGACAGTATAGCAGATTCCTTGGGTCTATATGTTCAATAAAAAAATTTTTAAATCCATACAAAGGAGAAACCCCATGATTAAACTCGGTGTAAACTCGGTACTTTTCAAGACCGTGTCCTTCCGTGAAGCAGCCGAAGCCATCAAAAAGTGCGGCTACGACGGCGTCGAAATCTCCGGCATCGCAGGCATGTGCGAACACCTCAACCTCGCGAACTGGAAGAACGACAAGGCAGAACTCATCGCCATCCGCGAAGAACTCGACCTGCCCTTCCTCGCAACGGAAGTTGCATCCCAGGACCGCAACCGCCTCAACACCGCTTTCGAAGCGTGCGCGGAAATCGGTATTCCGATCGTCAACATCGGCCCCGGCGGTCAGATGAACAACGAAGAAACCCTCAAGCAGTCCCTCGAAACCATCCAGATCCTCGCGGAAGACGCTGAAAAGTTCGGCATCACCCTCTGCGTAAAGGCTCACGTAGGCGCGGCTGTATGGTCCACCCCCACCACGCTTCGTATGATGGAAGCGATCACCTCTCCCGCGTTCGGCGTTGACATGGACCCGTCCCATATCCACCGTGCAGGCGAAAATCCGGCAATCGCTCTCCCTCAGGTTCTCTCCAAGATGAAGCACATCCACGTTCGTGACTGCAAGGGCGAAGGCCCATCCCCGGGAGCACCGGCAGATCAGGCATGCGGCCGCGGCGACATCGACCTGTTCGGCTACTTCAAGGCGATGGTTGACCAGAACTACGACGGCCCGGTTGACCTCGAAGTTATCGGTCCCGACCAGAGCTACGTTGACGCTACCAAGATCGCAGCGGAAAGCTACGGCTACATGAACGCGATCCTCAAGAAGCTCGGCGCAAGATAAATCACACGCCTTCGGCATGAAAGGAAGAAAAATGACCTTCGGTCATTTTTCAGAATGAATGTCCTGCGCGGACGGCGCATAAAGGGGCTCAAACGCCGCCCCTTTATGAATACCGGCTTACGTTCGTGGGACTCGCCCTCAGGGGCTCAGACAGACAGCGGTTTGCCCGCATTCAAATCGTTCGGAAGATACGAAGTGCTGTGCAAAACTGTCTGAATCGTTCGACTCAAGAAGCAAGCCGTGAAGAAAACAAAAATCGTTTTTTCGCGGTTAGCCTGTTTTAACATCCTATTTTGCCTGTACAATCGTTTCGATGGTTATCTGTAACCCTCGACCTCAATAACGCAGGAGAATCCAAGGGGGACCCCCCTTGGCCGGGGTGATTCATAAGAGGGCCGCGGCTCGGTCCTCTTATGCGCCGGCCGCCACGCGCAGTGGCATTATTCACCTTCCCGACCGAAGGTCGGCAAAAAACCTCAGGTTTGAACTCAAAAACACTCTGTAAGAGAAAAAATAAATCAAAGGAGTACCTACCATGTCCAAGAGACCGAATATTCTGTTCTTTGGTATCGACAGCCTCCGCAGCGACCATATGTCGCTCTACGGCTACAAGCGTCTTACCACTCCGCACATCGACCGCTACATCGAAGACGGCGGTATCGTGTTCGATAAGATGTACAGCCCCTCCATCCCCACCACACCGGGTTATGCTTCCATGGTAACCGGTATGGACTGCTTCTCCACCGACTGTGTTGCCCTCCGTCATCAGGGCGGCCTCACCGAAGCGGTTCGCACTCTTCCCGAAATTCTCCGTGACTACGGTTACACCTCCACCTACATCGGCGGTCACTCCTGCAGAGGCTGCGACAAGGTTATCACCTACGCGGACTGGAACGCAGACAAGGCCGAAGAAATGAACAAGGCTGCTATCCCGGAACTCGAACGCCTTGCGAAGCAGGATCAGCCGTGGCTCCTCTTCATGCGCCACATGGATCCCCACTCTCCTTACTACACCAAGGAACCCTTCACCAGAATGTTCTACCAGGGCGACGAATTCGACCCGAACAACAAGTCCCTCAAGCCCGTTTACGAATTCAAGCCGTTCCGTGACTACTTCCTCAGCTGGTTCCCGGAAGGATGCACCGACGCGGAATACATCATCGCTCAGTACGACGCTTCCGTTGCTTACATGGACCTCTGCATCAACCAGATCCTTGAAAAGCTGAAGGAACTCGGTCTTGAAGACGACACCATCGTTGTATTCACCTCCGACCACGGCGAAACCCTCTACGACCACGACTGCTACTTCGACCACCACTCCATCTATGACTGCGTTCTGAACGTACCGTTCGCATTCAAGTACTCCAAGTTCGGTTACGAAGGTCACGTGGACGACATCACCCAGACCAAGGACGTTCTCCCGACCATCCTCTCCCTCGCAGGCATCGACTGCGGCATCAAGTTCGACGGCCGTGACATGACCAAGGCGATCACCGGCGAAGGCGTTCGTCAGGAACCCGAATTCTACATCACCGAAGCAACCTGGATGAGAAA
Source organism: Eubacteriales bacterium (assembly GCA_045126415.1). Classification (GTDB taxonomy): domain Bacteria; phylum Bacillota; class Clostridia; order Oscillospirales; family CAG-272; genus UMGS1696. Next base: position 5,494 of record JBGVOJ010000261.1, read on the forward strand.
GCACGGCTGGAGAACTCCCGAATGGAAGCTCATGATCGCGCTCGAACCCGACTTCCACTTCAAGCCCGAAGTTGAACTCTACAACCTCATCGACGACCCGGAAGAATACAACAACCTCGCCGAACAGGAACCCGAAGTTGTCGAATTCCTCAAGAACCGTATGCTCGCGCACATCGCGAAGCGTGAAGCCGAAGTCGGCCACGCTAACCCGATGTACACCAACCTCAACTGGAGCGGCTTCGGCAGACCCTTCGAATCCTCCGAAGAAGCTTACAACACCCTCCACATCGGCGACCCCGAAGCTGCAAAGAAGCTTCAGGCAAAGCTCAAGGACATGGGCGTTGACGAATAATTTGTGAAAGTGAATATCTTGGGGAAAACCTTTTTGAAAAAAGGTTTTCCCCAAACCCCTTTCCAAAAACTTTTCATCTGAGGAGCAT
>JBGVOJ010000262.1:0-15907 GCA_045126415.1 Eubacteriales bacterium
GGGCCGCCCCCCCCCCCCCCCCCCCCCCCCCCCCCCCCCCCCCCCCCCCCCCCCCCCCCCCCCACAAAAACATTCCTATAAACTTACCTTCCGGATCCGCGTGCGTACCACACACATTTCGTCCGTTTCCTCCACGCCGCCTGCGCAGTACGACATCACCGCTTCCCTTTCACTGAGGAACATCATCGCCGGATAGCAGAATCCCGCTTCCGGATCGTCTTCGATCACCTTCGGCGCACCCCAGCGGATGCCGCATCCGCCGAACTCGCCTTCCGCGATCACCAGAGGCGTGCGTCCGCCCGTCCACACTTTCACCTTCGGTCTGCCGTAATACTCCGGCACCGGATTCCACACCGCGTACAGCTTTCCGCTGTATTCGTTCCGCTTGATAAGCAGCGGCGACGCGGGAGCCGTGAACCGCGACGGCATGACCGGTGACCACGATGCCCCGCCGTCAATCGACACGCTCTCGTACTGCCGTCCGAGGTCGGTACGGAAGTACGCGTACAGGACGCCGGGCGTCAGCTCGATCAACCCCGGTTCCTGCAGACCCGTCCCGGAATACGCACCGCCCGGCAGGCTCATCCAGTTCGAGATCCGCCGCCACGTGAACCCGTCGTCATCCGACGCATAGAATCCCGCCGTCGCACGTCCGTCACACGCCACCTTGCCGTACAGCCCCATCGCCGACGGATGATGCGCCGCCGGAACGATCAGCCGTCCGCAGGCCATCCGGATCACGCGGTCATTGTTGACCACGTAGTACCCCGGCATATCGTCCGCCACGCAGAGCACCGGCTCGCCGAAAGTCTCCATTTCGTCGGAGGAACGCCGCAGCAGGTATTCCGACACCACATTGTGCCGCTTGAGCAGGTAGAACAGCCCGACGTCGCCGTTCCCCATACGCATGAGCGTCACGCTCATACAGTTGGTCTCGTCATATTCCTCCTCCAGCCGCGGCCGGACGAGAATCTTTTCATCGCCGAAGCTCTCCCCTTCATCGGAGGAAAACACGCACGCGATTTCCGCGTACGCATGATCATCCGCGCTGCTTCCGCTGTAGCGGCTGTACGCAAACGCAATCCGTCCGTCACGCAGACGGAGGAACGAACCCTCACTGTTCCGCGGATTCCCGGGAGTCGTCGTCTTATCGGGAGCTAAATCAAACATAAAAATCCTCCTCACTGCAGATCCTTCTCAAACTTATGAATCGAGTCCGTCTTGCCGATGACGGTGATGCTGTCGTCGGCGTGGAGCACCATATTCGGCAGAATATCCGTCGAAATCGTGTCACCGCGCCGTCTGGCGATGATGTTCAGCCCGTACCGGCTGCGGAGGTTCATTTCGATGACCGTCTTCCCTTCCGCCTTCTCGCTCAGCTTGATTTCCATGATGTCGATCTCGTCGCTCAGCGAAATGTATTCGAGAATGTTCGGCGAAATCAGCTTTCCCGCGAGCCGCAGTGCCATATCCCGTTCGGGGTAGACCACTTCCGCGCCGAGCAGCTTCAGCACTTCGCCCTGTTCCGCGCTCGATGCCTTCGAAATCACCTTCGGTACGCCCAGCCGCAGGATCGTCAGCGTCGTCAGAATGCTCACATCGATCTTGTCGCCGATGCAGATCACTGCAACGTCCGCTTCCGCAATTCCCGTCTCTTCCAGATTCTCGCGCGTCATCTCTTCCACGACAAACGCGTTGTCCGTGAAATCCGACGCCGCTTCCACCCGGTTCCGGTCGCGGTCAACAACCATCACGTCGCATCCCTTCGCCGCCAGTTCCTCTGCAAGAGCAAACCCGAACCGTCCAAGCCCGACAACCGCATATAATTTATCCGATTTCTTATTCTTTTTTGCCATAATCTTACTCCATTACATTAATATTAACCGATCGGGATTTCTTCTTCCGGTCTGGATACACCCTTCGGGGATGCCACCCACATCGTCGCGATCGTGAGCGGACCGAGACGCCCGATATACATCGTAACAATAATAATCAGCTTTGACAGAGTGCCGAGCGTCGGGGTCACGTCCATCGACAGCCCGACCGTCGCGACCGCCGAAACGGTTTCAAACAGAACCTCCGACAGCGAAAGCTGCGGTTCCAGCATCGTCAGCAGGAACGATGCGAAAATCACCCAGCAGAGACCGAGCGAAATGATCACGAACGCCTTGTGCAGCGCGTCGTCCTTGACTTTCCTGCCGAATGCCACGGCCTCCTTCCCCGTTGCCGTCGAGATCAGCGATTTGATGAGAACAAACATCGTCGTCGTTTTCATACCGCCGCCCGTGGAACCGGGGTTTGCACCGATGAACATCAGAATGCACATCACGATCACGCCCGCCATGGAAAACTCCGTGAACGAGAACGTCGTGAATCCCGCGGTACGGGCGGTCATGCTCGAGAACAGCGCGCCCATCCACGTGATATTGTCTCCTTCGGTCAGCTTCAGCAGAACGCCGCCGCCGAGGTAGAGTACCGCCGTCATCATCAGCACCACTTTCGTGTGCAGGGTCAGCCGCGGCTTTTCCTCATACAGCTTCCGCTTGCTGACTTCGCCCGCCTTTTTCAGACGGTACAGCCGTACGGTTGACCGGAGATAATTGAAAATGTCCCGCGTCGCAAAGAAGCCGAAACCGCCCGCGATCACAAGGAACGTCGTCGTGAAGTTCATCCAGCCGTTGTCCGCATAGCCGGTGAGACTCACACCGCCGCCGAAAATGTCAAAACCCGCGTTGTTGAACGACGCAATCGAGTGGAATACGGAAATCCACACCGCTTCGCCGAGCGGATATTCATGCACAAAGGTAAAGAACGCCATCACCGCGCCGAGCAGCTCCGTCAGAAAGGTCACCAGCAGCACCGCACGGATCAGCGGCATGACATCCTTGAATGTCGGATAGTTGAGTGCTTCTTTCACCAGATTGTTCTCGCGCTGGTTCAGCCTGCCGCCGAGAAGCGCAATCAGTCCGGCACCGAGCGACGTGATTCCAAGCCCGCCGATCTGAATCAGCAGCGCGATCACAACGTGCCCGAACGTCGAGAAATCCCAGCCCGGGTCAAGGGTGTTCAGTCCGGTGACGCAGACCGCGCTCACCGCCGTGAACAGCGCGTCCACGAGGGCAATCTGCGTCCGCCCGGTGTGCGATACCGGAAGCATCAGAAGAATTGTCCCGACCGCAATCACGCTCAGAAAGCCGATTGCGATGATTTTTGTTGGGGAAATACGTTTTTTTCTCATAGGAATCATCCTGTAAACGATAAAATAAGCAAAAAACGGCAGTTGCCTGCCGTTTTTGCTGTAATATTTATTCTGCGGAATCGTCTCCGGACTTCCGGATGCGGGAGATGCCCTTTTCGAGAAGAACAACGACCCCCGCAATCGCACCGATAACGATGAAAATGCAGATCATTCCGACGCCCATGTACTTGAGGTTTTCCACGAAGCTCATGGGATGGAATTCAAAGTTTGCAAAGAAGGAAGAGAGGTATACCGGCAGAAATACCGTAAGATATGTCATAAGATTCATTGTCAGTACCTCCTGTTACATGAAGAAGCTCAGGATCAGACCGCCCGCGATAACGGATGCGATCTGGCCGGAGACGTTGACGCCGATGGAGTGCATGAGAAGGAAGTTCTGGGGGTCTTCCTTCAGACCCATCTTGTGAACGATACGGCCGGACATCGGGAACGCGGAGATCCCTGCAGCACCGATCATCGGATTGATCTTCTTCTTGAGGAACAGGTTCAGCAGCTTCGCGAAGAGAACGCCGCCCGCGGTATCGAAGACAAACGCAAACAGACCGAGACCGAGAATGAGGATGGTTTCAAAATTGAGGAACTGTTCCGCATTCATCTGGGAAGCGATGGTAATGCCGAGGAAGATCGTGATGAGGTTTGCCAGCACCTTCTGCGCGGTTTCGGACAGGGAGTTCAGCACGCCGCATTCGCGGATGAGGTTACCGAACATCAGGAAGCCGACGAGCGCAACGGATGCGGGAGCCACAAGACCGGCGATGACCGTGATAACGATCGGGAAGAGGATCTTGGTGGTCTGGGAAACGCTCTTGCCGGAGTATTCCATGCGGATCATACGTTCCTTCTTGGTGGTGAGAAGACGGATGACCGGCGGCTGAATGATCGGCACGAGAGCCATGTACGAGTACGCCGCAACCATGATCGGCGCGAGGTACTTGGAGTTGAGCTTGTTTGCAACAACGATCGCCGTCGGACCGTCGGCCGCACCGATGATCGCGATGGATGCCGCGTCGTTGATGTCAAAGAACATGGACGCGAGGCAGAGGGTGAAGAAGATACCGAACTGTGCCGCCGCACCGAAGATCATGAGCTTCGGGTTGGAGAGCAGGGGACCGAAGTCGATCATCGCGCCGATCCCGATAAAGAGGATGAGCGGGAAGAGTTCGTTCGAAATGCCGGCATTGAACAGCGTCGTCAGTGCGCCGTGTTCGACTTCGCCGTTTGCGAGAAGCTGGTCAATCGCACCGGAGTTCGGGAGATTGACGAGGATCGTACCGAAGCCGATCGGGAGGAGCAGGGTAGGCTCCATGTCCTTCTTGATCGCGAGATAGATCAGAATCCCGCCGATGATCCACATAATCACATAGCGGATATCCATCTGCAGGATATTTTCGTAAAGAATTTCCACGATGTTTTCCTTTCCTTGCGGGTAAAGTTAAAAAATCACATATTTATTTCATTGTACTACTTTTCCGCAAAGATGTCAAGAGTCTGTGAACGCAAAGTGAATGTAAAGTTTACGTAAAATCCAAAAACGCCGAAGGTACATTTCATTCCACCAGCGTATGCGCGGTCGCCAGATCCTCGCGGCATCTCTGACGCATTTCCGCAGCACGTGCGGCAAGCGTCCGTCCGATGCCCGCCCGGTCCTCCATAATGCGTCTCACGCAGGCAGCCGTTTCTCCGCCGATGTCCGCGGATGTGTCCAGATCCACCACAAACGGCTGTCCGAGCGCCTTCATCATCGACGATACCTTCGGGTCATACTCCAGTCCGACGACCGGTACCTCCGCTGACGATGCAAAAATGATCGCGTGCAGCCGCATCCCGATCACGAATTCCGCTTTCGACAGTACGCCGATCAGCTCGGGCGCATTCTCGGGCGTGTACAGAAGCGCCGTGCGCTCTTTTCCGCGCATCCGCTCGTTGTACTTCTCTGCAAAATAACGGCAGATCTCCCCGTCCTGCACCGTCTGCATCGGGATCACAAAGGGCACAAGCCCGTATTCCTCCGTAATCTTCACACACGCGTCCACCACTTCGTCCGCCGTGTGCATGGGCGGTACGTCCGCATTTTTCTGTACCGGCGGACGGAGCGAAACCGCAAAGAAACTGTCCTTCACACCGAGCCGTTCCATCGTCCGTGCCAGACGGTGCTCGTCGTACGGCCGGATCAGGAACGCCGGGTCTGCCGTCACGCGGATTTTCTCTCGTGTCACGCCCAGACGCCGCAGTTCGTCTGCGGAATCCGCGTCACGCACGGATACCTCTTCTGCGCGGTCGACGACCTTCACCGTCAGTTTCCGGTTGGAGTTATCCCGCACCGGGCCGATACCGTTGGCGTAAATATACGAATTCACGCCGAACGCCTCGGCAATCCCGAGTACGCCCGCGTAATATTTCAGACTGCGCCTGCTTGTCGAATCCTGCAGCAGGCTGCCGCCGCCGGATATCAGCAGTTTTGCACCGCGGATGGTGCCGACCGCCTGCGGACTGAACCGCGAGACACAATGCAGCCCCGTCCGCTTGGCATCCGCTTTCGGGTGACGGGTCAGCGCGGCAATCTTCACGCCCGGGATCTCCTCAGCCAGCGTCGCGGCAATCACGTCGAGCAGGCTCTCGTCACCCATATTGCCGAAACCGTAGTAACCGCTGACGACGACATCCGCTTTACCGCGGAAGGGAACGGGCGCGGCCAGCGCGGCACGGTACATTTCCTCGTAATCCGCCGCCATCCGGTGCGCGGTGTAGTGTTCCATGACGAACGCGCGGTTGAATCCACCCATTGCCGCCAGTTCCTCCGGCGAACGGTTCAGGCAGTCCGCAATCCATCCGTACAGGGTATCGCCGTCCGCAAGTTCGAACCCGCGGCAGCAGAAATTCGTATCCACGGCGGGAGTGACTTTCGTCTCGTCGAAAATACCGATGGCCCCCTGACCGCCCGCGACGATGACCGGCTTTGCCGCCGACATGGCTTCCAGAACGGAGCGGGAGACCCCGATGAACACGTCTGCCGCCGCCGCGTATTCGTTGATGTTCGACACCGCGCCCGTCATCGTGACCAGATGATGCCCAACATCTTTGTTCACTTTGTCCGCCATCGCGCGGAGAGTCTCGAACTCCGTCCCGCCGCCGACAACGATAATATCGGTATCGGGGAAAGTTTCCGCAATTTTCGGCGCGATTTCGATGAGACGGTACGCGGGATCGGCGCGGTCAGCGTCGAGCCGGCTGATATAGACAAGCCGCCGGCGTTCTTTTTTCAGACCATGGGAAGCAAGCAGGGAATCAAACGGGATATCCGGCGAGAATTTCGCCGTGTCGATCCCGTTGATGGTGAGGTAGATTTTCTCACGCGGATAGCCGTATTCGTCGACGAGGTAATCCGCGATATCGTCGGAAACCGCCATGACGCGTTCCCCCCAGCGGGAGATACGCCGCCACAGAGGATTCATGGAGAAATTGAGGTGCGCGGTCGTGACAAACCGGAATTTCATCCGGTCGTGCAGCAGCCCGCAGATGAACGCGGGAATTCGCGCGTGCGCATGAACGAGGTCGAACCCGCCGTCGCGGATCAGGCGTTCCAGTCCGTGATACGCCGTCATGACCGCCGCAGGATTTTTCGTATGCAGGGGAAGCGTGACGTGCTTCACACCGAGCGCGGTGAGTTCATCGGCATACACTCCGCCGAACGACGCAAGCGTGATATCGTGCCCGCACCGGTTCAGCTCCCGGCACAGCTCCAGAATATGCGTCTCCGCCCCGCCGATATTCATCGCCATCGTGACCATTAAAATTTTCATAGATAAAATACCTGGGGGAAACTTTTTTATAAAAAAGTTTCCCCCAGACCCCTTTCAAAAAATTTCAATCTGGGGAATTTATTTTTGTTTGTGCAGATTATTTCTTTTTGTTGTTAGTTTTCCGCGTGTCCGGGCGCTTATAATCAGATTTTACGGGATTTCTTCCGGTATTTTTCCCGGCATCCTGCCGTCTGTCCGGGCGTTTTTCCTGCGGCTTCTGTCCGGATTTCGGCTTGTTCTGCTGTCCGGAACGGGAATGCGCGTCATTTTTCTGCGGACGTCCGTCCTTTTTCGGCTGGTGAGGACGTTCTTCCGCCTTGCCGTCGCGCGGTGCACCGAGCAATTCGAGCAGATCGGCACGTCCGGCTTCCGTACAATACTTCATCGCCTCACGGATCATCGGGCGGTTCTGCGGCTTTCTCCACTGCAGGAGCGCACGCTGGAGCTGTTTTTCGCGGTAATCCGTTGCCGTATAGACCGGCTTGCCGGTGAACGGATCGAGACCCGTGTAATACATGACCGTCGACGCGGTGCCGGGGGTGGGGTAGTAATCCTGCACCTGTTCCGGCGCGAGACCGATTTTCTTCGTGTACAGCGCAAGTCTTGCGGCATCGTCCATGGTGCTTCCGGGATGGCTCGACATCAGGTAGGGAACGAGATACTGTTCCTTGCCGCATTCTTCGGACAGGCGCATATATTTTTCGCGGAACTTGTCGTACACGTCAACCGACGGCTTGCCCATGTGGGCGAGGACGTTCGGCGCGCAGTGTTCGGGCGCGACCTTGAGCTGCCCGCTGACGTGGTCGCGGACGAGTTTTTTGAAAAACGCATCGGACTTGTCCGCCATCATGTAGTCAAAGCGGATCCCGGAGCGGATGAAGACCTTCTTGATGCCCGGAACGGCTTCGATCCGTTTCAGGAGTTCAATGTATTCGCGGTGATCGGCGCGGAGATTCGGACACGGCTTCGGGAACAGGCACCGCTTGTTCGAGCAGACGCCGTGTTCAAGCTGTTTTTCGCAGGCGGGTTCGCGGAAATTCGCGGTCGGACCGCCGACATCATGGATATAGCCCTTGAATCCGTCGAGTCCCGCGATAATTTCGGCTTCCTTCACGCAGGATTCGATGCTTCTCGAACGCACGGCGCGTCCCTGATGGAACGCGAGGGCGCAGAAATTGCATCCGCCGAAGCAGCCGCGGTTGTGGGTGATGGAGAAGCGCACCTCCGAAATCGCCGGAACGCCGCCCATTTCCTCGTACATCGGGTGATACGTGCGGACGTAGGGCAGGGCATAGACCTTATCGAGTTCTTCACGTTCGAGCGGCGGCTGCGGGGGATTGACGACAAGCATCCGGTCATCGTAGTATTCCACGATCGCCTTGCCGCTGACCGCGTCGTTGTTCATATACTGGATGCGGAACGCATCGGCGTAGAGTTTCCTGTCGGTCTTGAGATCGTCGTAATCGTAGCCGTCGACCTCGCCTTTTTCCGGCTTCACGCCGAGACGTCCGGCGCAGGGGAAGTGAATTTCGTCGCCCTTCTTGCCGAGATATGCCGTCCCGCGCACATCGCGGATTTTCTTCACGGGCACGCCCTTGTCAAGCAGTTCCGCAAGCCGCACGACCGTCCGTTCGCCCATGCCGTACATGAGAATGTCGGCACGGCTGTCGATCAGCACGGAGCGGCGCACCTTGTCCGTCCAGTAATCGTAATGCGCGAACCGGCGCAGGGAAGCCTCCAGACCGCCGATGAGAATCGGAATATCGCCGTACGCCTCGCGGATCTTGTTGCAGTACACGATCACGGCGCGGTCGGGACGGAGTCCCGCTTTGCATCCGGGACTGTAGTAGTCCTCGCTGCGGCGTTTCTTCGCGGCAGTATAATGCGCAACCATCGAGTCAATATTCCCGGACGAAACAAGGAACCCAAGCCGCGGCTTCCCGAACTTTTTGAAATCGTCCTGCGTCCGCCAGTCCGGCTGACAGAGCATCGCCACGGAAAAACCGGCATCCTCCAGCACACGCCCGATGATCGCCGCCCCGAACGACGGATGATCCACATAAGCATCCCCGTTCACATAAACAAAATCCACCTGCCCGCTCACCTCATCCGGCGAAACGGGGAGAAAACGATCTGTCATAATGAAAAAATCGGGGAAAACTTTTTTGAAAAAAAGTTTTCCCCGAACCCCTTTCAAAAAACTTCAATCTATTATAATAACAAAGTGCAGCTTAAATTTATAGTAGAATAAGTCTGCACTTTTCTTGTATTCTGTCTCAGTCCAAAAGGTTTTGAAGGGTGTTTGAGGGAAACTTTTTTCAAAAGTTTCCCTCAACGTCTCCCCTTACTCACTAATTCCAAGTTCTTTTTCGATCCATGCGACGCGGTTGTTCAGCCACGTGACGAAGTAGTCGACGTGTTCCGGGTGGGTTTTCAGTCTGTCCACTTCGGGGAGACTGCGCCACTGCTTGGAGCCGAGGAAGCCGTCCCAGCGGGTGTAGTTTGCATCGATGTCCGCCTGATAATGTGCCGCCGTTTCGTACAGCATGTCCGGGATTCCGTGGATGTATTCGTATTTTTCCAGCCAGCGTTCGACGACGAGTGCACGGAATTCCTCATTTCTGATGAGTTTCGTGTACCACGAATGCGGCGACGCCGCTTCCCAGCCGCGGTAATTGTTTCCGCCGTGTTCCGAACAACCGGAGGACTGGTCATAGTCCCAGAGCGGACCGAGGAACAGCTTGCCTCCCGGTTCCTTGTACGCGAAGAACACATACCCCATGTCCCCCGCGAGGATGTACTGCGTGCAGATGAACGAATCCACGAACGACTGGATGTCCACCAGTTCGCACAGACCCGCAAAATCGTCCCTGCCGATCGCCGTTACGACGTCGTTCATGTAGTCGTTGATGTATTTGTACTGCTGATTCGTGATCACGTTGCCTTCCGGGCTCTTGATGACCACAGAGCCGACCGAAACGCCCTTGTAGGACTTCGGCCAGAAGACCCACTGTCCGTCGTTCGCACCGCCGTTGCCGCATTCGAGCAGGAAGCCGCAGTCTTCCGGTGCAACGGGATTGCCGAGACCGTCGGTACCGTCGCCGATTTCGACGCGGTTCGTGCCTTCTTCGACCTGCTCGACGACCAGGAACAATCCGCGGTAGTCGTCATTGATGTATACATGCGCAAACTGGCAGTCCGTCGTGTACTTCAGACCGGAGAACTGCTGCGCCATTTTGTAAACCGTGAAGTTGCGGAGCATGGACATGTCGACCGTGTTCGCGAGAAGGATCCAGTCGCGCGCGCGTCCCATGCCGAACAGATCGACTTTTTCGTCGAATTTCAGTCGGTACGGCTTCTTTTCGTAGTACATCCACGTACTGTTGCCGCGGCCGCGGATCTGCGCGCCGAGGTTCTTTTCGTTCCAGCCGTTCTTTTCGCTGACGACGTTCACCGTGCAGTCGGTGTAAACGCCCTTCTGAATGTTTGACGTCTTCGCATCGATGTAGATCACCGGTGCGTTCAGCCCTTCGATCAGCTCGGTCGGATAGACGAACTTCGCCCAGAGCGTCATATTTTCCCGTACTTTCGTCACGCCGGGTTCGTACCGGTTGACAAATTCCGGTTCGGTGTACCATCCTTCGAACGCCATACCGCTGCGCTTTGCCGTCGGCGCATCCTCCAGAACATGACCGTATTCGACCGTGTACATCTGCTTGCCGGAGACGCGTCCCAGCTCGGTGTCAAACGTGACCGTGCAGACCGCGGGAACCCAATTGGCGTAAACAGTAGTATTTTTGTAGAGTTCCTCGCCGGCATAACGGTTGATGAATTCCGGCTCGGTGTACCATCCCTCGAGGGTATAGCCTTCGTTGACGAGTTCACCGTCGAGAGGAGGGAGAGTCTTCTTGCCGCGCGGAACGATCTGCCCGTCCACTTCGGCGTCACAGCCCGTCACAAACGTGAGACGGGGATGGGTGAAATACCATCCGGCGTAGAGCGCAAGTACGACGAGACAGACCGCCATGACCGCGCACCATAGTTTATTTTCTTTGATAAAGCTCAAGGCAGTTGATTCCTTGTATGATATTTTAATGATGTTTAAATTATATCATATTCCGCAAAAACTGTCAATCGGGAGGGGGAAATGTTCGATATTGTTCATAAAACGGACAAAAACAAAGGAAAACCCCTCCGGTAAACGGCCCGGAGGGGTTTGTATCTTTAAGTTTATAAGGTACTTAAAAGATGAGGAAATTAGTGAGCGATTACTTCGTATGCAGGGAAGGAAACAAATTCAGTGTTGTTAGCTTCTACTGCGTATTCGATCTTAGCGGTGTCGTCTTCTTCAACAACCCAAGAACCGTCGATGTTTACGAAGAGGCTGAAGTCGGTATCTTCGTCTTCGCCAGCGATGTCAACGTCGATCTGAACATTGTCACCAACTGCAACTACGCAAGCTTCGTTGAAGTCGATGTAGATGCTCTTAACGAGGTCGCAGTCATCGCAATCCTTGCCAGCTTCGGTGAGGTATTCTTCGTCAACGATGCAGCTGTAGAGAGCGTCTTCAACCCATTCAGCGTCGGTGTAGCTGTAGGTTGCATAGTTTACGGAATACTTTTCAGCGTAGTGGTCATCGGAGAGACCGAATGCGAGGCCGTTTTCAGCGATCTTGGAGTGGACAGCGTCAGCAGCAACTGCGTCGCCCTTGAAGAAGAACTTAACGCCTTCAACCTGGAACTGAGTAACCTTGCCATTTACAGTGGTGGTGGTGTATGCAACCTTACCGTAAACGTCAGCGTCGTCAGCAACGTCAGCAACCTTGAATTCGTCGGACCATTCGAGGTCTTCGGTGGTAACAGTGATGATAGCGTCGGATTCAACGAGGTAGATAACGATGTCACAACCTTCTACATCATATACATAGAAGCCAGGAAGGATGGTCATATCGTTCTTTTCGATGTGCTTAGCGATCTTATCTCTGTCAATAGCGTAGATGTCTTCAACTTCGCCGTCCTTGAATTCGATTACTCTGTAAGATACGGAGTCAACCTTATCGCCACGGAACTTGTTGTAGGAATCATCATTTACCTTACCAACGAGGAGCTTCTTTTCGATTGCGATCTTGTGAGCATTGTCCTTGTCGGAGATGTACAGATCTTCATCAGCAACGAGGTCAGCAATGGTGTTTGCTACATAAGTATCATTGTCAAGGTATGCAGCCTTGATGGTGTCAACGATATCGAAGGTGGAAACAGCGAGCATGCCGAGGTCTTCGGTGAGAACGCCGCTCTGAGTGTAATATACATGACCTTCGCGGAGCTTGATGTTGGTGCCGGCAGCAACTGCTTCGAGGTTACCGGTGTAGAGGTCTACAACGCCAACTACGAATTCGGAAGAACCGAGTGCGTACCAGTCTTCATCATTGGTGCCATTGTAGCTTGCTTCGAGATAAGTGTCGTCAAGGAGAACAACGAGACCGGACTTGTAGGTGTCATAAATGTTGGTTTCAGCATTTACGATTACATAGGTCTTGTTATTTCTGTCGTCAGAGTTGATTCTGTCGCCCTCAACATACCAGCCGTCCTTGAGCTTGCCTTCGTATACGATTACGGAAGCATAGGGTCTCTTTTCGGTGATTTCGGTGATGATAACATACTTGTCATCAGACTTCATCTTAACAGAGTTGGTATCGGTCTTATCCTTACCATCCTTCTTGTAGGTGTAAGCATAGGACATGTAGCCGTCACCGTCTGCTTCAATGCGAACGTTGTAGAGGTTTACGTCGTTTTCAACGGTGTAAGTACCATCTTCACCGAATTCGCCAGCGAGGTTTACATTGTAAACGTCTTCAGTTTCATCGTAGGAACGGATTGCATAGATAGCGCCCTTGGTGAAGGATTCCTTAGCGGTATCGTCGTCGAGCCAGTAGTAGTAGTCACCCTGTTCCCAACCATCGTAAGAAGCGATACGGAAGGTTTCGTATTCGAGGTCAGAGGTCTTGTAACCCTTAACGAGGATGTAGCCGTCGCTGGAGAGACCTGCGTAGGAATCAACAACGATAACTGCGCTCTTGGTCTGGCCAACTGCCTTAACTTCTACGAGTTCGCCGTCAACAACAACGTACTGAACGAACTGGTTGAAGAGGTCACGGAGCTTAGCAGTGTAGCAAGCCTTGGTAACGAACTTCTTGGTTACATACTTGAATGCATTGCCTTCGAGTTCGTTGTAGTTGTCAACATCAAAGGTTTCGTCACCGATGGTGATGGTGCCCTTGTTGAGGTTGTAAGCGCGGAGAACGCCGGTAGCAACATAAGTGTCGTCGTCAGAACCGTCAGCGATGTTCTTTACAACCTTGATAGCGCCGGTTTCAGCGTCGTAGTTGTAGATTACGTAGCCAGCCTTGTAGCCGGTAGCTTCGCCGTCTTCGTCATAAGCGATTTCGGGTTCATAGCCTTCAACGAACCATGCACGGTCAGCATCGTCCTTGTCCTTGATGCCTTCCTGGATTTCGTTGAAAGTAGCGATGTTGGTTACGGAGTAAGAGTCGTCCTTGCTTGCAGCGTCTTCAGCAAGACCGAATGCGTCGAGCGGAGAGATCTTGTAGGACTTGGAGTCAGAGTGCTTGTCTTCGGTGAAGTAACCGATTCTGTAGGATTCGTAGATACCGCGGTCAGCAACGCCGTCGAGGTCGGTATCAAAGAGGTCGAGTTCGGAGTAAGCGGAAGTGGAGATGGAGGTGATCGCCTTAGCGAAACCATAAACATCCTTGTCTTCCTTTTCAAAGTACTTTTCGTAGGTTTCTTCGAATTCAGCATCAGACATCCAGTCGATACCGATTACGTTTTCGTACTTCTTGTCATACTTATAGTTGTAATACTTTTCAAGAAGGGTATTGTAGTACCATTCTACTTCGTATACATACTGATCATCTACCATATCCTTGTCGGAAATCTTACCGTCTTCGTTAACGTCAACGGGAACGAGGATATCGCCGGTGATCCAGTCGATAGCAACGAGGTTGCCGTTGATAACGGTTTCGGTCATACCGCCGTTAGCAGCGAATACCATGATTTCTGCGTCCTTAGCGGAAGCAGTAACATTGATATAGTTATTGCCGGTGTACTTTTCAACGAGAGCGTAATCAGCGAGGAATTCCTGGATTTCGTAATCCTGTTCATCACCGTCGTCGTCGGTCTTACCAGCGTTTACGAGGGTGTCAACCTTGAGGGATTCGTAAGCAACAACCTTTGCGAGGTTGGAGTCAGCGTCCTTTTCGAAGAGAACGTAGTAAGCTTCGCCTACTGCGAGTTCGTCGTCATGGATACCTTCGAGACCGAGTTCGGAAGCCTGAACGTAGTAAACGTCGTCAGCGAGAGAACCGTCATCGTTGAGAATCTGGAAGGTAACAAAGCCGGGAGCGGGCTTGTTGGAATCCTTGAAGTAAGGAGTGGTTTCGTCCTTCAGAGCCTTAGCAGCCTTCTTATTGTCAGCAACGAAGGTGTTGAGGTCGGAAGCGGTAACAACGATCTTTTCCCAGCCGAATTCGATACCGAAGTACTTGAGGCCGAGGTTGGAACCGTCCTTGGTGGTTGCGAAGAGTGCGTTGTAGATGATCTGAGCTACTTCGCCACGGGTGAGTTCATCGGTGTAAGCAACGCCGGTGATACCGTCGGTGAGGCCGAGTTCAACTGCCTTCTGGATGTAACCCCAGGGCCAATCAAGACCGGTGTAACCGAGAGTACGAACTACCATGGTAAGAGCATCCTGGTACTTGATGGAGTCGGTAGGACCGAACTTGCCATTGCCGTAACCTTCGATGATACCCTTCTGGTTTACGAAGGAGAGAGCACCGTAATACTTGTTTACGGGATCAACATCGATGTCGTCGAATTCGGACCAGTTTTCCGGACCGTCTTCCCACTGTTCATCGTCTACCCAACCGGTAGCGATACGACCTACGAACAGTGCCATCTGATAACGTTCAACGAGATCTTCTGCGCCGGTGTCATCAGCATTGTAACCCTTGAAGATGCCGTAGTTAGCGAGGAATTCGATAGCCTTGTCATACTGACCAGCTTCAACTTCTTCAACTACTTCTTCAACTGCAACAGGTTCATCAGCGATAGCGACGTCGTCAGCGAGAACTGCGGATGCAGAAGAAGCGGTCATCAGGAGGGCAAGAACGAGAGAAAGAATCTTATTCTTCATCTTTAGCTCCTTATAAATAAGTAAGTAAAAAGTTAGGGAATACGGGGCGCCGTTTCGCCCTCACCCTACGCCGATAT
Source organism: Eubacteriales bacterium (assembly GCA_045126415.1). Taxonomy (GTDB): domain Bacteria; phylum Bacillota; class Clostridia; order Oscillospirales; family CAG-272; genus UMGS1696. The sequence goes on from JBGVOJ010000262.1 coordinate 15,348, forward strand.
TATACAACACCGGATTTTTTATTTCAAGAGATTTCCTTTATGTGTAATATAAGTGAAATATTAAACCCAGTTTAATATTGGAGAATGTTACAAACAGAGGAAAACAACCGCTGCGCGGTTGAAGGAAGAAAAACGCCCGTTGGGCGTTTTTCAAATTTTATGTCCTACGCGGACGGCGCCTAAAGGGGCTCAAACGCCGCCCCTTTAGGAATTGCCGGCTTGGTAAAACGTACGTTTTGTTTTATCAAATACGGAAAAACTGACCGCTCGTTCATAGATATAATGATCGAAAATCGCACGTTTTTTATTGGGCTAACCGCGGGCGAAAGGGTGACGGTATTTTGTTCGGCGCACGTAAATTTTAACCATTGCGGTTAGCATAATCTACTCTCCCATACGGACGGAAGCCATGTTGCCGTCGTATTCTCTACCTGTTCAGCTGCCCGTTGAGGGGGTGTCCAGAGGTGGAACGCCTCTGGCGCGGGTGATTCATAAGAGGTCCCGCGCGAGGACCTCTTATGCGCCGCCACGCGCAGTGGCATTAATTTGAAAAATGACCG
>JBGVOJ010000263.1:0-2029 GCA_045126415.1 Eubacteriales bacterium
TCTTCTTCGTCAGCTCGTCCATCATCTGCTCCATTCTCCGGTTCGCCGTCTCCTCGATTTCGTACAGGTGTGGGTACAGCTTCTCCGAGAGAATCATCTGATTCCAGAGAATCGGACGGTGCTTCTTCAGGTATTCCCGGCGCATCCGGCCGTATCTCCCAAGCGGTTTCATCGGCTGTTCGCTCAGCTGAATATCCGGAATCATGTAATCCCCGTTCTGTGTGTACGTCAGTTCGTTCTTCATATTCGTGTGTCCTTTCGTATGTTTTTATGGTAAGTTCGATGTCTCTGAGAATCTGTTCGCTGATTTCACTGACCGCAATTCCGAGTGCCGCGATGGTATAGGGGGTGTTGAAATCGAAAATGCTCCGGAAATCCTCATCATCAAGGTATTCTGCGGGATTCCTGCCGCACCGGGACAGGAGGGAGTAGAGAGTGCTGACCGTCGCGGCATTCAGAAACTGAGTCTCTATGGTGTAATCATCATACTCCTCAAGAAACGAATTGTCAACGATGTCGAGGATGTCGCCGTGATGGTTGTCCCAGTATTCCTCAGCCAGATACCGCGCGGTTTGAAGGAACATCTGCTCAAGCGGCGCATCGGAAACATCGTAATTCCGCATGAGCATATCGGCAACCGGAGATTCGTGTTCCGGCTGCATTGTCCAGAGGTTCAAATCCCGCGAACGTGCCCTTGTTCCGGTGTCTGATACGTCGAAAACATAACGCAGTTTCGGTGTATCGCTGTTTGTGTCCAGCAGGGCAATCCCAATGGAACCGCGCCGGACATAGCGCCCCATGCGGTTGTTCCAGACATCGTACTCCGCACAGGCAGTCGCATCGGGACGCTGAGCGTAGATCATGAGCTGCTCGTGATAGGGGTATTTGTACAGCCGTGCGGATGTGGTGAGGAAGGAAGTCCAGTTTTCCACGCGGTCGGTGAGCTGTTCGGCAGTTCGTTCGGCAAGGTAGGAATAAAACTGTAATTTAATCGGCATGAATTCACTCCTTTCGAGGAACAAAAAAACAGAGTGACATGATGTTCACTCTGCTCCTGTTCTTTATTCGTCTGTATCATCTGAATCTTCGAGAGACTGCCACGACTGTAATCCCATCTCCTCCCATGTAACACCGTATGGCGCACCACCGGAGGTATATCCTGCAATAAAGAAAAAACGGTCGTCCTGTTCTGGTTTTGCATACGTCTCCCGTGTCTGCTTTTTCTTCTTTTTACGCTGCCGTATCTTTTTCGGCTTTTCTCCGTTAGCTTTCTTAGGCTTTACCAAATCCGCTTCGGTAATTCCCTTCTCCACATCGGCGAGGATTCGCGGTTCATAATCTGCTTGGCGTTTGAGAAGCTGTTTCAGAACTTCTTCGTATGGCACCCAGATCGCCATTCCTTCAATTTTTTTATAAATGATCCGACAGATCGCGTCACATTCCGCTTCTTCCGGCATCCGCTGATTTTGGAGATAAAAACGCAAAGTCTCACGATACATATAGTCAGCGATTTTCGCTTTCTGCTTCTGTTTGAGTTCCTTATAAGTTCGGTTGGGGGCAGCCTGCCGCTTATAGGCAAGGCTGTGATGGTTCGGTTTGCTCATGGCAAGCTCCTTCCAGTAATGATACTATATTATATCATAAATCCGATGGGATATCTACCGTTATTCTTCCTCAAAATCGGGAATCAGATCAAGGGTGGCAAACACCGTATCCGTCATGCGGGACAACTTGGCGAGGACGGAATTCGTCAGCCGGAGAAGTTCGGCTTCGTCGGGTTCGAGGTATTTCCGCATGGCGGTCAGTTCCGCGATCAGACCTTCGCGGGTTCCGGGATTGTAGATTGCCATCAGATTGATTTCGTCGTGGGTGAAGTTCATGGATACTTCTCCTTGTTGAAATATAAAAAACGCCCCCGCAAGGTAGTTTCCAATAAGACAGTATGAGAACATTACTGGCATAGGGTAGCTGCCGTACAGGAGTGCGACAAGAAAAATTGGCGATACTTGGTTTTCACAACCAGGTATCG
>JBGVOJ010000264.1:0-1497 GCA_045126415.1 Eubacteriales bacterium
TACGTCGGACGTCTCCGTGCGATGCTGGACGGTTTGCCGAATGACTGCGGCACGTTCGTCTACTACGGCATCGAGGATGCTCAGGCAAAGACCAAGCCGCTGTACTGTTCCGGCTGGAACGACGGCGACACCCTCGCACAGGACAGCACGGAAGCGATCACGACCGCGCTGAACGAAAACGGCTTCGACTACTACTTCATCGACGGCGAAGACCTTGCCGAAGCGGTCGAAACGCTGAAAAACGGCGGTACGGCGATGATTTCCGGTCATGCCGTGAAGACGATCCTCATCCCGAAACTCGACGTAATGAAGGAATCCTCGCTGGCAAATCTCGAAACACTGGCAAAAGCGGGCATCCGCGTGAAATTCATGGAACGTACACCGCTGTACGGTGCAGACAGCGGACAGCCGCTTGCGATTCCGACATTCGATACGGTTTCAGTCAGCGAAATGACGGCAGATCTTTATGCGGACGGCGGCGTATTCAACGAAAAAACGGACGGTACAACCGTCCTCCGGGCAAAATTCGTGCGCGACGACACGATTATTCATATGCTTACAAACAAATCCCGTGCCGACGCGCATCTTTCCTACAACGGAACCTCCGCAGCGGAACTCTGGAATCCCGCGGACGGCAGCGTAACCCCTGTTGCCCCCGGCGAAACCGTCACGGTTCCCGCCATGCGCGCGGTATTTGTACTGTATTAAATTCAAAGGAAGTCAAAGGAGACAACCATGGCAGAAAAGACTGTATTCACGTCCGGTGCGGACGAAAAGACACCGTCGCATCCGCAGTATTTTTCGTGGATCAACAACACCAACGAGGGCGCGACCGAAAAGCAGACCCTCATCAACATCGACTTTTTCAAATACCTGCGTGACAAGTACGACATGCAGCTCGACATTTACGCGTGGGACGCCGGAAACCTCGACGGCGCGAGCGGCACGTACGCGGACTTCACCAAAGGAAAGCTGTATAAGCAGTACCCGAACGGCTACGGTCCTGTTGCGAAAGCGGCGGCGGACGCCGGACTCCGCATGGGTGTCTGGGGCGGCGCGGACGGCTTCGGCAACACGCCCGAGGAAGAAGCGGCACGCAAAGAGCTGATCGTCTCCCTGTGCCGTGACCACGGTTTCGCGCTGTTCAAGTTTGACACCGTCTGCGGCAGTCTCCGCGCGGAAAAGCGTGCCGTCTTTGCGGAAACCATTCAGGAATGCCGGAAATACGTTCCCGATCTTGTCCTGCTCAACCACCGCAACGATCTCGGTGAAGCGGAAATCTACGCGACCACATTCCTCTGGGGCGGCGTGGAAACTTACGTTGACGTACACATCGCCAATCCGATGACCGCGATGCACAACCGTGCATTCCTGTTCAACCGCGGTCACGTTCCCGGTCTGCAGAGACTCACCGAAGACCACGGCGTGTGCATTTCTTCCTGCATCGACTATTTCGAAGACGACCTTATCTATCAGGCGTTCAGCCGTTCGCTGATC
>JBGVOJ010000265.1:0-9185 GCA_045126415.1 Eubacteriales bacterium
ACATAGCATTCGCGGGTGTGCTTTTCGCGGGTCGTCAGCTCGGGCTGTTCCCCCGCACGTACCGCATCCAGCGCCGCCGGAACGGGTACCGTATACTGTCTGGCATCCACAACCCCGTCAATGCGGCGGATAGCGTCGGAATGTCCCTGGCTCACGCCGCGTCCCCAGAAGGTGTAGTCCTTCCCGTTCGGAAGAACCGCCGACGCGTACAGACGGTTCAGCGAAAACATACCCGGGTCCCAGCCGGCGGAAATCAGCGCGATGTGTCCGCTTTCCTTCGCCGCACGGTCGACGTTGTCAAAATGCACCGGGATCGCCGCATGGGTATCAAAGCTGTCGAGGACGTTGAAATCCTTCGCCAGCGCGGGGGTCATTTCCGGAAGGTCGGTCGCGCTGCCGCCGCAGATGATCAGCACGTCGATCTGATCCCTGAACTTTTCCAGTTCCGACGCATGATACACCGGCACATCCGAGTGAACCTTCACCGTCTCCGGCGCACGTCTCGTGAACACACCGACAAGTTCCGCATCCGGCGCTGCAGCAGCCGCACATTCCACGCCTCTGCCAAGGTTTCCGTAACCGTAAATTGCAAGTTTCATAAAAATATATCCTTTCAGTGTTCCATCAAAAATAATGGAATAATTATAGTACAATCGCGTTTTTCTGTCAAGAATCCGGACGCAAAACGTCCCCGCGGAGCACAAAAAATTTTCACCCCCGCATTTTTCTTGACTTTACATCCATATAATGCTATAATAAAAAAGTTACCGTAAATTTATACACACAAATATTTTTCTATCTGTTTAAAGTTTTTTGAAAGGGGTTCGGGGAAAAATTTTTTGAAAAAAAGTTTTCCCCGAAAAACAACATCTCTATATGACACTCTGGGAATTGTTTGTTACCGCGTTTGCGCTGTCGATGGATGCGTTTGCGGTTGCGATCTGCAAGGGACTGTCGGTTGGGAAGCTGCGTCCGAAGCAGGCGCTCATCACGGGGCTGTGGTTCGGGGGCTTTCAGGCGCTGATGCCGACGATCGGCTATCTTCTGGGGACGCAGTTCACGGAATACATTTTGGCGATTGACCACTGGATCGCATTCATTCTGCTCGGTCTGATCGGCGCGAACATGATCCGTGAAGCGCTCGGCAAGGAGGAAGAATGCCTGGACTGCTCATTCTGTCCGAAAGCGATGCTTCCTCTGGCGATTGCGACGAGCATTGACGCCCTCGCGGTCGGCGTGACCTTCGCCTTCCTCGGCGTACAGATCGTTCCGGCGGTCTCGTTCATCGGAATCATCACGTTCGCGCTGTCGGCGTTCGGCGTCTGGCTGGGGCACGTTTTCGGCTGCCGCTTCAAGAAGACAGCGGAACTAACAGGCGGCGCGGTACTGATCTTCATGGGCACAAAAATCCTGCTCGAACATCTCGGCATCCTCGGCTGACCCTGAAAAATTCATATACATTTGTACATTCGGAGGTTTCCAATGGCAATCGAAAAAGTAAAAGCGTATTTTGAAAAATACAACATGGCGGACCGCGTCCTCGAATTCGAAGTCTCCAGCGCAACCGTCGACCTCGCGGCAGCGGCGATCGGCTGCGAACCGGGCCGCATCGCGAAAACCCTCTCGTTCAACATCGGCGGGAGTGCCGTGCTGATCGTCTGCGCCGGCAACGCCCGCATCGACAATCCGAAATACAAGGCCCGCTTCTCCGCCAAAGCCAAAATGCTGACCCCGGACGAAGCCGCCGCTCTCGTCGGACATGCCGTCGGCGGTGTCTGCCCCTTCGCCGTGAACGAAGGCGTGACTGTCTACCTCGACGAATCCCTCAAAGCCTACACCACCGTCTACCCCGCGTGCGGCAGCTCCAACAGCGCCATCGAACTGACCATCCCCGAACTCGAAACCTACTCCGGTTCTGACGGTTGGGTGGATGTTTGCAAGCTTGTCTGAATTCTTTCGGCCAGCGGTTTTTCCGCTGGTCGTTTTTTTGTGCAGGGCGTTTGTGTGGGGGAGACGGTCGCTTTTTGAAAAAAGCTCCGCAAAAACTTTCAGTCTGTGTAGCCGGTTCGTGGGGCTGATATGATTTAGAAGGGGAAAAAGGAGGAATTGTAAGTGGAGTACGGCTGAAATTTGTTAGACTTGCTGACATATAGTCATAAAAATCATCAGGAATAGTGGAGACGGAAATCAGGGCATTCGCTCCCTGATTTCCCGCGCCGGTTTCAGATACGATGATATCGTGCGTTACTATTGAATTCAGCTACGGTAAATCATTTTCCGCTCGTCTTGGCTGCCGCCGTCCGAGCTTTTCGTTAATGAAAGCGGCTGACATATCATTTGCACAAACGCAAAGCATGGACGGCGGCAGCCAAGCCATGCGGTGTATTCCTTTATGTAGCTGAATTGTAACGCGACGTACGATATCCCGGAGACGGAAGTTGTCAGCGCTGAACGGGGAGCGAAGCCCCGTGAAGTCGCTCCACTACTCCTGATAATTTTTATGACTATATGGCTGTAAGTCTAACAAATTTCAGCCGTACTCCACCGAAAATTCCCCTTTTCCCCCTTCTATATCATATCAGCCCCACAAACCGGCTGCCACAGTCCGAAGTTTTTGCGGAGCTTTTTTCAAAAAGCGACCGTTCCCCCTCCCACAAGCCCCTTGCAATCCCCCCACCCCTGTGGTATAATGTAAACGGCAAATTATGCACATATATTTTTTAAGAAGGAAACAGAATGGCAAAGAACAAAAACAAGAAACCTGCGGCAGATCCGAAGTGCGGAATTGTCGGCGGACAGGCGGTACTTGAGGGCGTAATGATGAAGTCATACGACCGGTGCAGCCTCGCCGTACGGACGCCCGACGGAGAGATTGCCGTTGACAATTCGACTTTCACTTCTCTCCGGAAAAAGTATAAGATCTGCGCGCTGCCGATCATCCGCGGATGCGTCAGCTTTGTGGAACAGCTCAAGCTGAGTATGGATATGCTCACCAAATCCGCGGAAATGCAGGGCGTCGACCTCGACGAACCCGAAACCAAATTCGAAAAATGGCTCATGGAAAAGTGCGGGGATAAGCTTATGCCCATCATTTCCGCCATCGGCATGGTCCTCGGACTTGCCCTCGGCGTCGGGCTGTTCCTCCTCTTCCCCACCTTCGGTGCCAAGGGACTCGACTTCCTCACCGGCGGCTTCATCGGACAGTACGCGCTTCTCCGTTCCTTCGTCGAAGGCGTGATCCGTATGATCCTCTTCGTCGGCTACGTATGGCTCGTCTCGTTCATGCCCGATATCCGGCGCACCTACGAATACCACGGCGCGGAACATAAATCCGTCGCCTGTTTCGAAGCGGGACTCGAACTCACCCCCGAAAACGCACGCAAGTGTACCCGTTTCCATCCCCGCTGCGGCACCAGCTTCATTTTCGTGATGCTGATTCTCTCCATCATCATCAACTCCTTCCTCACGTGGGATAACGTCTGGATCCGCTTCGGTTCCAAAATCCTGATTCTCCCCCTCATCGTCGGCCTCGGCTTCGAATTCATCCGCTACGCCGGCGGCCACGCAAATATCTTCACAAAAATCGTCTCCGCACCCGGTCTCTGGATGCAGCGCATCACCACCCGCGAACCCGACGACAGCCAGCTCGAAGTCGCCCTGCTCGCTCTCAAGAACGCCATCCCCGACGAATTCGGCAGCCTCTGGAACGAAACCGAAGCAAAGAAAAACGAGGAAACAGCGGAATGACCGTCCGTGACATCACCCGCATCCTCACCGAAGCGGGCATCGATCCCGCCGATGCACGTTCCGAAGCGCGTCTCCTCATCACCCACTTCACCGGAAAGCCCGCGTCCTACCTCCTCGCCCATCCGGACGAGAACTTCGACACTCCCGACCTCACACAGGCTGTGGAAAAGCGCGCAGAACGCTGCCCTCTCCAGTATATCATCGGCACATGGGAGTTCTACGGACTCCCCTTCGCTGTCAACGAACACACCCTCATTCCCCGCCCCGACACGGAACTCATTGCCGAGGCCGCCATCCGTCATACCCCGCAAAACGGCACCGTCCTCGACCTCTGTACCGGCTCCGGCTGCATCGCGGCGGCTGTCCTCGCGAACGTCAAATCCGCGCACGGTACCGCCGTCGACCTGTACCCCGAAACCCTCCGTGCGGCGGAAGAAAACCTGAAAAACCTCGGTCTCTCCGACCGCTGCACCGCCCTCTGCGGCGACGCCACGACCGACCTGTTCGACCCGTCCGTCACTTTCGACGTGATCGTCTCGAACCCGCCGTACGTCACCGCGGACGAAATGAACGACCTCGAACCGGAATTGTCGTTCGAACCGTCCCACGCCCTCACCGACGGCGGCGACGGTCTCTCGATCCTCGAAAAAATCATCGAAATCTATAAAAATCACCTCACTCCGTCCGGCACCATGATCCTCGAACACGGCTGGAAACAGTCCGACGCCGTCCGTGCCATCGCCGAACAAAACGGCATGTCCCACGAAAAAATCATGGACTACGGCGGAAACGTGCGCGGCGCACTGCTGAAAAATCAGTGAACTGACAAGAAATTCAGTTCCAAACGCTCTGCACTCCTTTAATCACTCTTTTCCCAGATTGAAGCTTTTTGAAAGGGGTCTGGGGGAAACTTTTTCTCGAAAAAGTTTCCCCCAAGAATCACCCATTAACATTTGGAGAACTTCCCATGGAACGATCGATCAAATTCTGCGACGTCACCCTTCGTGACGGCGAACAGACCCCCGGCGTACACTTCGCGGTGCCTCAGAAACTCGACATCGCCAAACGGCTCCGCCGCATGGGAACCGACATCATCGAAGCCGGATTTCCCGCGTCCTCACCCGGGGACTTCGACGCCGTCTCCGCCGTCGCACAGGACATGGCGGACGACGATACCTGCACGGTTTCTGCGCTCGCACGCATGACCACGGCGGACATCGACGCCGCCCTCCGTGCCATCGAACCTGCGAAACGGAAACGCCTGCACGTCTTCATCGCCACAAGCGATATCCACCTCGCAAACAAACTCCACATGACCCGCGAACAGGTGCTCGCCCGGATTTACGAGTGCATCACCTACGCAAAAAGCAAAAACATCGCCGACGAAATCGAATTTTCCGCTGAAGACGCCACCCGCACCGACCTCGGCTTCCTCTGTCAGGCCGTCGAGTGCGCCGTCGGAGCCGGAGCGGACGTCATCAATATCCCCGACACCGTCGGCTATACCACCCCGGACGAATTCACCGATATTCTCCAGACCATCCGTACTGCCGTCCGCGGCAAATACGAACTTTCCGTCCACTGCCACAACGACCTCGGCCTCGCCAGCGCGAACAGCATCGCCGCCGTACAGGCAGGTGCGACCCAGATCGAATGCACCATCAACGGACTCGGCGAACGCGCCGGAAACGCCCCGTTCGAGGAAATCGTCATGGCACTGACCGTCCGTCACGACGTCATCGGCGCGTTCCACCGCATCAATACCCGCGAAATCACCGAAACAAGCCGCCTCGTCGCATCCATTTCGGGCATCCAGATCTCCCCGAACAAAGCCGTCGTCGGCGCCAATGCCTTCTCCCACGCGAGCGGCATCCACCAGCACGGCGTCATGAATTCCCGCACCACCTACGAAATCATGGATCCCGCCTCCATCGGCCTGAACAGCGCGGACACCATTGTCCTCGGCAAACTCAGCGGACGTCACGCCTTCGCGGAACGCGTGAAAGCGATGGGCTACTCCCTCACTCCCGAAGGAATCGACGCGGCGTTCACCCGCTTCAAGGAAATCGCCGACAAAAAGTCCGTCATCACCGACGAAGACGTCCGCGCCATCGTCGGCGAATACCTCGACTCCCTCGAAGGCCGCTACTACCTCTCCACGTTCCAGATCCAGTCGGGCAACCACATCAAGGCAATGGCACTCGTCACCCTCAAAGTCACCGTCGATGGTCAGGAACCGTACGAAGTCACGGAAGCAGCCCCCGGCGAAGGCCCCATCGACGCGGCGTTCAACGCCATCAAACGGATTGCGGGCGCGGAGGACACGGAACTCATCTCCTACAACATCACCGCCGTCACGGAAGGCACGGACGCCCTCGGCGAAGCAAGAGTCAAGCTGAAATCCCTCGCCGACAATTCCGTCTACACCGGCCGCGGCGTCTCCACCGACGTTATCAAAGCATCCATCAAAGCCTATCTTAATGCAGTAAATAAGTGGACGAACGCAAATAAGAAATAAAACATGAAAATCGAAATTTTTGATACGACCCTTCGTGACGGTGAACAGGGCGCGGGGGTTGAGTTCTCCTCGGATGACAAGCTCCGCGTCATTCACGCGCTCGACGCGCTGGGCGTATCCTATATTGAAGCCGGCATGATGACCGACGATCCCGCGAAGCACGCGTTTTTTCACTCCCTGTCAAACGTGAAGCTGAAGAACGCAAAGCTCGCCGTCTTCGGGCAGACCTGCCGCACCGGCGAAAAAGCCGCCGAAAATCCCGCACTCCGTGCCATCGCGGACTGCGCTGTCCCCGCCGCCGTCCTCTACGGCAAGGCGTGGGAGTATCAGGTCACGGACGTTCTCAAAACCACCGGAGGCGAAAACCTCCGCATGATCTACGACAGCATCTCCTTCGTGAAATCCTCCGGCAAGGAAGTCATCTTCGACGCCGAGCATTTCTTCGACGGCTACGCCGACAATCCCGTCTACGCCATGTGCGTCGTTGATACCGCGTTCCGCGCGGGTGCCTCCCGCGTCGTCCTCTGCGACACCAACGGCGGGATGCTCCCCGATGTCATCGGCATGGTCTGCGCCGCCGTCACGAAAAAACATAAAAACATCGGCATCCACTGCCACAACGACCTCGGTATGGCAGTCTCCTGCTCCGTTTCCGCCGTTCTCTCCGGCGTGACGCAGGTGCAGGGGACCGTCTCCGGCGTCGGCGAACGCTGCGGAAACGCCAACCTCAACACCATCATCCCCGTCCTGCAGCTCAAGCTCGGCTTCGACTGCATCGGGGAGAACATCAAAAATCTCTCCCGCACCGCGCGCACCGTCAACGAAGCCGCCAACCTCGCATTTGACGAGAACGAACCCTTCGTCGGCGGCTACGCGTTCACCCACAAGGCGGGCGCCCACATCGACGGCGTGTCAAAAGCCCCGCGTGCCTTCGAGCATATCACCCCCGAAGCGGTCGGCAACCGTCGGAATATCGTCGTGAGCGGACTTTCCGGACGGGCCGCGGTCATCGACAAAATGCGGGCATATATGCCCGACCGCGCGTTCCGCAAGGACGACGACGGCGTCATCCGTACGGCGGCAATGATCCGCGAACGGGAAGCCGCCGGCTACGCCTACGAAGACGCGGGTGCCTCCCTCGCCCTGCTGATCGACGAAGCCCTCGACCGCCGGAAGCGGTACTTCAACCTCATCAGCCTGAAGGTCATCGTCGATTCGCAGAACGACGAGAACATGGGCGCGTCGGCAGTCATCAAAATTTCCGTCGGCGGACGGGACGAACTCACCGCCGGGGAAGGAAACGGTCCGGTCAACGCCATCGACGAAGCCCTGCGCCGCGCGCTGATCCGGTTCTATCCGGAAATCGCGGATATGCGGCTGACGGACTACCGCGTCCGCGTGCTGGACTCCCTCGCAACGGCGTCGGCGGTCCGCGTATCCATCGAATCCACGGACGGCGTGTCCGTCTGGCGCACCATCGGCGTGTCAAACGACGTCATCAACGCCAGCTGGCAGGCGATGTGCGACGCGGTGGAGTATATGCTGCGGATGCGGGAAGCATAATACAAGCCAATCTTCATTTTATTCATCCATACACATTCCGAAAGGCATTCCATATGAAAACAGTTGCAGTTCTCTTCGGCGGAAAATCCTCCGAATACGAAGTCTCCCTCTCGTCCGCGTACGGCGCGCTGACCAACATCAATACCGAAAAATACAACATCGTCAAGCTGGGCATCACCCGTGAAGGCCAGTTCTGGTACTACTGTGACTCCAACGAAAAGATCGCGGACGGCACCTGGATCGACGGCGAAAAATACCCCGTCTCCCTCGACCTGACCGGCTGCGGACTGATCGTCTTCCGCAACGGCGAAATCGAACACATCCACGTCGACCGCGTTCTCCCGATGATCCACGGCAAATTCTGCGAAGACGGCACCATGCAGGGCATGTTCGCCGTTGCGGGCATCTCCGTCGCGGGCTGTGACTGCGCGTCCTCCGCTGTCTGCATGGACAAAGCCATCACCAAGGCGATCGTCGACGCGGAAACCGGCATCCGTCAGGCATGGACAATCGTTGCCGAAGCCGCCGACTGCCCCGTGAAGGAAGACGAAGAAACCCCCGAAATCGCCGACCTCCGCCGCCGCTGCGAACGCAAATTCGGCTATCCGATGTTCGTAAAACCCTCCCGTGCCGGCTCTTCCGTCGGCGCATCCAAGGTAAAAACCGCCGCCGCCTTCAATAAGGCAATGGTCATCGCCTTCGCGGAAGACACGAAAGTCCTCGTGGAAGAATGCATCGGCGGTCCCGAAATGGAAGTCGCCGTCCTCGAGGAAAACGGCAAGTACACCGTCGCAGGCCCCGCCGAAATCGACGTCGGCTCCAGTGAATTCTACGACTACGAAACCAAATACGTCAGCGACGCTTCCTCTTACTACCTCCCGGCACGCCTGAGCGAAGAAAAGCAGCAGGAAGTCCGTGACAAAGCCCTTGCCATCTTCAAGGCACTCGACTGCCGCGGCTACTCCCGCGTCGACTTCTTCCTCCGCAAGAACGGCGAATTCGTCTTCAACGAAATCAACACCCTCCCCGGCTTCACCCCCATCTCCATGTACCCGAAAATGATGATCCACCACGGCATCTCCTACGCCGAGATCATCGACAGACTGATTGGTGAATAAGAAATAAAATTTCTCGGGGAAAACTTTTTCGGAAAAAAGTTTTCCCCGAACCCCTTTCAAAAAACTTTAAACGATATAGATTGACATAGTAAGTGCAGAGCGTTCGATATCAAAACGTCTGCAAACTGCACCGCCGGTTTGGTATTCCCAAATCTGCACCCAACTTTGTCTGTCCAATAGGTTAAAAGTTTTTGAGGTGGGGCTCGGGGAGGAACTTTTTTCAAAAAGTTCCTCCCCGA
>JBGVOJ010000266.1:0-4320 GCA_045126415.1 Eubacteriales bacterium
GCAGCAATCACAGCTTCCTGTCTCACCCAGACACTTCATGGTTGATGTGAATCCAAGGCTGATCAGCGTCACATCGGTACTGTTGGAAATAATGATCTTGTAAACGCCGGTCTTATCATAAGACGGTACATACAGATATCCGTTTCTCACAACCGCGCTTCTGTTCCCGGAGGGATAACTAGATCCCTCTTTGAAGCTTCCCATCGTCATCAGCGTTGCATTGGAAAGCGTCCACTGACCTTCCGTAAATGTATAATCACTTTTCCTGATCTTGATCCAGAGAACCGTTGCGCTGCCGGAGGAATTTCCCTGATTGGCAAAGCCATACCAGTACCCATCACCACCATCCATAAAGATTCCATACGGTGTATAGCTTCCGTAGAAATGGAAGGTGCTACACTGGAGAACTGTCGTATCCTCTAAAGTCAGCGTGGAATCATCCAGCTTTTCATTCAGACCGATATCGAATACCGGGATCCTGTAACGTTTGATCGTCACAGTGTTGCTCGCATAGCAAAGTGCATACAGTTTCGCATTCTCAAAATCAACTGTCACACAGCGGAACAGGTCATTGATGAAGCCGTCCCCATCATCCAGGCTGACCTTCTTGATCTGAAGCAGAGTACTGTCCACAGCTACCTCAGATCCGTAGGCATCAGCACCGCCATGCTTGGAAGTAAGTCCAACTGCTGCGATTGTGCCGTTTCCCTGAGAAGGCGTAAACTCCCAGACAAACTTAAACCCATCCGACAACTTCATGCTCTCTGTCAGGTTCATGCTGCCCCTCTTCGTATTTGCCGTGGCATTGACATCATTACTGGCATAAGCCACCGGCAGATTCGTTGATGGCAGATACAGATTATCCGCCTGCTCCGTAATGGAACTTGGAAAAAGAAGGATGCCGCCGATCATATTCGGACAGATCGGAAGCAACTCCTGATTCCATGTCAAGGAATCATCATATTGTCCGCCGGCTTTATACATGACACCCATCGGATTTACTCCCAGAATGTCATTGACAGCATTGGTGACCATGTTGGTCTCCGATACCGTCTCAATCGTTCCTGTATTCTGGTCTTCCAGCTCAATAACCAGATTTCCTGTATATCTCTTCATCGCAACCTCCTTAAGTGTTACTTCCCGGCACATCCACCGGCATAGCGAATCCGCCCACGCTTGTTCTTCCTGACTTCACATCGGAATAGAACCGCTTCACAGTCTCTTTGATCTCCCAGACATCGCTCTCAGTAAATGCCTTCACCTGAAGCCTGTCAGTCTGAGAACCGTTGCCGATTCTGAACAGATCCACATACTCTTCAATATCAATCCTGCCATCCCATGCCGCCGAAGCACCCATACTCTGACCGGAAATAGAAGCAATACACATCCCGGTATCCACCGCAGCCGTGCCACCGACGCAACGCATATAGACATTGAAGATATTCGTGTAGTTCGGAACCACGTTCTCAATCGGATAGTACAGAAGGATCGTATGCCTTCCTGAGTGCCAGTTCTCCTGTGGATAATGCACCGGGATCATCTGGTCATTGAACTCAAAGGAAAAGATTACATCCGCATGACCGTCCTCCTGCCAGTTCATAGGAAGCGACACCGTTATGGTCTGCTCTTCCGTATTGCCGATCACCACCGGCTCTTCCTCAGGATCATCCGGATCAACCGGCAGATCATCAACCGGGACAGACGGGATCATCACATCCCCGGATGCCGTCACAGATCTTGTCACCGGCTGAGCCGTTACATCCACGATCACCTGCCCGAAGAACTGCGCATGGTTCGCTTCCGTTGTGGCAAACTCGATGGAAATGATCTTCGTATCAACATCCCTGACCGTAAATGCAGAAGCATTGGTAAAGGTATGGATCCCAATCTTCCCTGCCTCGATCTGAGCCAAGAGCCCGGAGATATTCTTATCATTCTTACTCTTCGCCTGTGACAGCTTCGGATTCTTCCCTACGCACTTGATGCTCTGCCTGCCGCCGATCTTGATGCTGTTTGATGTAATGCAGGCATACTTTGTAGCATCCGCCTGTCCGCCGGTAAAGGAAAGGATATCTCCCACATCCAATGCCGGATTTCCAATGGTATCCGAATCAAACGGAACATAATTCACGACAGCTAGATCATTCAGGATATTTGTGCAGAGCTGCCGCCGGGTCTCTTCCAGACCAAACTGCAAAAGCGGATTCACTCCCAGATTCATGGTCAGTCCATCATCCGGATCCAGCGCATAATACTCTGCAATCTGCGTCCGCAGGTTCGTTGAAGAAACCGCTGTATATCTCGTGATAAAGTCTGAAAAGCTGGAAGTAAACCTGTGCTTCCTCTCCACCGTCAGTACCGGCGTATTACCATACTTCCGAAGCTCCAGCTCCCCGGATCTGTTAATCACGAAAAAACCGCCAAGTACCTGTCCTACATAGAACAGCACATCGCGGTAAGTCTCAATATCATTATCAGAATAGATGGACAGATTTTCTGATCCGTTCGGCAAAGCCTCAATCGTTGCCCTGTCCTGAGCCAGCGTCACCTCACATGCCGTGCTGCAGAGCACCATAAAGTCATATGCATTGCCGATCGATTCCAGAGAAGTAAAAGCCTTCTCGAACCGCACCATGTAATCATAGGCCTTGATCTCCAGGCACTTCACTTTACGGTTCGCCTCCGATACTTCAAAGATTCCCATCGGAATCCGCTCATAGGAACCGCCTGCCACCTGCAGATGATAGAACAGTTCCACCTTCGCATCTTCCAGCGTGTACCGGTTGATCTCAGAGAAAAGAGAAATCCCCATCTCCGCAGCATACACTGTTCCTAGCTCGATCTCCGTGGAACCGCAACACTGGGAAGTGATATAACCGCTACCCTTGACCATATCATCCTGATCAAACTCATAAACCGTTCCGGCAGTCGTTGTAATCCTGCCGGTCCAGTAATATTTTCTTGTATTCGCCTTCACCGCTTCAAGGAAGGCATTGCTCACTGGGTACATAGCCGCCCTCCTTAAAACTCTTTCAGTGTGAAGGACACCTCCCACAAGCTTCCATAGCTTGTATCGCTGACCAGCTTCACCTGATATCCGTCAATATACATCTGCGTAGTCACAAGATTACTTGTCGCTGTGTCCAGATATCCCACAGTAATGCTTGCCAGCTTCTTATATGCTGAAAACTTATTCAGCCACTTTTTCGACACCCGGAAGGTCACTCCGATCTGAACCACACCTTCACGGACAACATCCCTCTGCGTGGTACCTGCCTCTGTCACACCTCCGCTGTCCGCCTCTACATCTGTCAGATTCACAGAATAAGAGGCAGGCTTCGGGATGTTCTCATTGTTAAAAACAAGATACTGCATATGAGCCATCTTACCTGCCTCCACTTCTTAGATTCATTCTCTGCTGAGCCGTAACCACGATCTCATCGATCATGTCACCGCCGATATAAACAGGGATCACGATATCCCCGGCAGCGCCTCCACCGGCAAGAGCCGTATTCAGCGCCGTATTGATACCGGAGATCAGATCACCGCCCGAAACACCGGCTCCGGCATAACCGCCAGAAGCAGCCATCACTCTCGGAGTAATGGTCAGGTCAGAAGTAACGCCATTCATGGTGTTCTCGATCATGCCCCGGCTCTTCTCAATACCCTTCGCCAAGCCTCCGATAAAATCAGGCATCCACTTCTCGTAATCCGTCAAAGGTCCTTCATCCGGCACGGAGAAATGCAGGAAGCTTCGGATCTTATCCGCAACCGATGAAACCGCATCCCCGACCTTGCCGATCATGGATTTGATACCGTTCACAATACCTCCGATAAAATCAGCTCCCCACTGGAAGGCTTCCGATGCCAGGTTCTTCACGAAATTGATAGCCTTGTCAAATCCGCTCTTCACCGCGCCATAGATATTTCCGCAGACATTCTTGATGCCGTTCAGCATCGCATTGAACGCATTGGAAACGGCATTCTTTATGGCATTGGCCGCATTCGATACCGCAGACTTGATATTGTTCCATGCTGTCGTGACCGCATTCTTGATACCGTTCACGATACTGGTGATTGTGGTCTTAATGCCGTTCCATACCGTAGTTACCACGGACTTGATCGCATTCAGCACCGTTGTGATAGCGGTCTTGATACCATTCCACGCCGTACTCAGGAAAGTGGATATCGCCGTCACCACTGTCGTGATAACAGACTTGATCCCGTTCCAGATCGTGGTGAAGAAGGTTTTTATCGCATTGAACACTGTAGTCACGGTATTTTTGATTGCGTTCCAGGCATTTGTCAGGAAGGTGCTGA
>JBGVOJ010000267.1:0-1913 GCA_045126415.1 Eubacteriales bacterium
TACCGGTTCAGTGAATTCACCGGCGATTCATGGAGAGAGCAGGTACGTAATATGATGAAAGGAATACCATGAACTACAAATACACAATCACTGAAACCCACACAAACTCAAAGACCGATCCGTCCCCTGTTATCCTGCACGACGCATACACCGACGAACCCGTATGGCGGGACGGCAGCGATATCGTCTTTTTTCTGGAGAACGGCATCGTTATCCGTCCTTATGCCGAACCAAACAATACTGACCGCTATCTCCGAACCGACGGAGCGGAACTTCGTCTCCGGAACGTAACAAAAATCACCGTCCAAAACGGCAAATCCTTCCCGTGTGTCGGCGAGCAGTTCATAATCCTGCACCACAGATACCGTCCCAACGCAGGAATTTTCCAGATGCAGCTCATCAACAATCAGCGCCACGGAGAACTGTATTACGATTTCGCCTGTGATTCCGTCGAATACCGGTTCAACGGATTCAAGGGTGATTCATGGATTCAGCAGGCAAGAGATCAGAAACAGGAGCTCGTCCGCCGCTTCCTCCGTCAGGGACGCGGGGAAGCCGTTCATGTGCTCCGCAAGATGGACAATGAGGAACGGCACGAATTCCTTGACACCGTCCGGTACGCCGTCACGCATGACCTGCGGTTCGATCACCAGTGTGAACCCAAACGGACGCAGTACATCTTCGATCTGCTCAAATCCTATCACGGCGAAGACCGCGAAACGCTCAACCGTGCAATTCTGCACGACTGCCGGAAGGAAGCGCCTGAGTATGATCTGTTTGCACTCGATCAATATCTGGATGTCCTGAAGCGCTTCGCGGAGTCCGGCGAATCCGCTGCGGAAGAAGCAATCCGTCAGATATACGACATCATCCGCACCGCATACGAAACCCGCACCGAAATCCCGGAAGCCTACGATGAACTCGCCGACCGGTACCGGATGGTCTCCCGTTACGTCGGCAAACCGCTTCCGGACGATGAGGAAGCCTATCCCGTCCCGCGCACGAAAACGCACAGGGAAGAGCCGCCCGTCACCATGCAGTCCGTCATCGAAGCCGCGCGGAATCCGGAGGGAAGGGTTCTCCATCCCAGACGGTTCCACTGGTATTTTCAAGAAAACGCAACCCCAGCCGACCTCGCATACCTCGCAGAAACTGCAAAAAATGAGCCCGATCCCGCCGTGAAAGCACGCCTGTACAGTCTGTTTTCCGAAGCCGACTATCCCGGTGATCCCGCCGAACTGATCGATCTTGCCAAAGAACATGAACCCATGCTTCATTCGCAGTACGGACAGCCCTACATCACCGCCCTCAAACTCCAGCACGCACTGTCAAGACTGCGGCATCCCGCCGTCCGCGCATACGGATTTGATCTGATCGAACGTGCTCTGGCAGAAGAAGACAGTAAACGCTTTGTATACGGTTTCGAACACTGGACGGCAAATTACGACGAATCCGCCGACCTCGACCGGTTCTGCGATCTGCTGACCGGTCTTCCGGAATCCTTTGACGCTGATATCCGTCATTCACTGGAATTCGCAATCACCGACCGGATGTTCACCCGCCGGTACGAAGACCCGCGCACCTACGGACATCTCGTCTGGGTCTACGGAACCACATACTGCTCCTGCTGCCGCCGGAAAGCGGTCGAAATCCTCGCAATGCACGGTATGCTGCAGAAGCACATCCGGGAACAGTGCCAGTTTGACTGCGATCCGCGGACACGCGAAATCGCTGAAAAAGCGGATGTGATATAGGGGAAGATCAGAAATCACCGAATAACTCAGAGAAATCCTACGACCTGTAGGATTTTTCTCCAATACCCGGTTCTTGCCCGAAAACACTCTGTGTTATATAATGAAATCAACATAAAAGAATCGAGGAACAAAAATGAAGCTGAATATCGCACAAAATCT
>JBGVOJ010000268.1:0-5007 GCA_045126415.1 Eubacteriales bacterium
AACACTGGATTCGCCGGATACTGTACATCGGTCAGATTGCCATTACGACGCCGCTGATGTTTATTCTGTTCGGCTGTGTGGAACCGGAGAGGTATGTGTGGTATTTTATCACGTCCGCGCTGCTGATCGAGCTGCTGGCATTCATCGCGTATCTGATCGCCGACCGGCAGACCACCCGTATGACACTCGACAAAATCAACGAAGTTTTGAAGAAAAACCGGGAGGAATGACAAAACCAGCCTGAACAAAAGTTCAGGCTGGTTCATTTTGTTCCCTTTAATCGAGCATAATATCGTTGTCCGCCAGCAGTTCCGCGCAGTCGAGGATGCGGTTCTTCGCGTAGTCCGACTGTTCCCGGAACAGGTCCGGATCCATCCGCGACATATCCGCCTTCGCGTACGCGTCGTAGTTCGCCTTGATGTTGTTGTACGGCTTCTTGAAATACACATCATCCGAGATGAACGACCCCACCGCAACGTGAGTCTGCTCGCAGACAAAGCCGGTTTCCGCTTCGAGCAGGTTCTGCCCGAACATGACTGTTTTGTCGTTGTCGATGCCCAGCAGGCACAGCAGCGTGGGCATCACGTCGATGTGTCCGCCCGCCGCAGATTTCGTTTCCGCGAAGCCCATCCCCGGCACGTTCACGATGAAGGGGACGTTGAATACGTCGAAGATGGAATACTGCCCGTCTGTCATTGCTGCGACACGGGTGGAATTTGCGGGATCGGTATTGGCGAGGGCGTAATGGTCGCCGTAAATCGCGATGATCGAATTTTCATACAGTCCCGCTTCGTCGAGCTGTTCGATGAATTCCCCGATCGCACGGTCGGCGTAGTTCATTGCCTGCAGATACAGACCGAACAGCGTTCCCTCGTCCTCCGGCTTGAGGACGATTTCGCGGTCTTTCAGCGGGATCGCATACGGGTGATGCGACGACACCGTGACGTAGAACGCGTAGAACGGTTCTTCGAAGGTTTTCAGCTGCTCCATCGACTGCCGGAACATCGACTTGTCCGACAGTCCCATCGGGAACATGTCGTCCTGTTCGAGGTCCTCGAGCGAGGTGTAGCTGTCGAAACCCTGCTTCGGATACGCCGTCTCACGGTTCCAGAACGACGAGATGTAGTTGTGGAACGCGTGCGCGCCGCTGTAGCCGTTGTCTTTCAGAAGGTAGGGCAGACCGTGGTATGTGTTGTTGGTGTATTTGACATAGCCGGCGTCGCTTTCCGGCGCGAACAGGGAATTGTTCACTGCGAATTCCGCGTCTGCCGTGTTGCCGCCGCCGATCTGGTAGTAGTAATTGTCAAAGTAGAACGAATCGTTCGCGATGAGCCGGTTGAGGTTCGGCATGATCTCCTGCCCCTCGTAGAACGCGCCGATTACGAAGTTCTGCATCGCCTCGACCTGAATCACGATGACGCTGCGGTCTTTTGCGATGCCGTAGTACTTGCTGTCCGCCTGACTTTCGGCGGTGTAGAGGGATTTGTCGACCGTACGGTCGGTGGCGCTGTCCTTTGCGATGGTATAGAAGTCGCGGACGTGGTAGCAGAAAAGCTCATTCGCCATGTAGTTGGGCTGGAATCCCGGCCAGACGCACGCCGTAATCAGCGCACATGCACACAGACCGAAACTGACCGCGTAGATCATGGTCTTTTTCAGTTCGATGGCATTCAGACGGCGCGCGATTTTATCGAGGAGATTCTCGCGGATCTTGTCGTCCGAGCGGTTGGCCGCACGCATGCACCACAGCGGCAGGTCGATAATCATTGCCATGTGGTAGGGCTTGAGCAGGTTGAGGATGGTGTCGGCGACGCCCTTGGCCTGCCAGATCATGGTGAGCAGGGCGGCGGAGGGCAGCTTCGAGACGTAGGAGTAATACACCGCGTCGATTACCATGAAGACGGAGAGAATGGTGTAGATCGTAAACATCACGATTTTCGCCGTACGGCCGGAGAAAAGGCTGATCGCCGACCAGAGAAAGAGGAAGATCGCCGCTGTCAGGATCGCGAACAGGGGATGGAACCCCGCGAGGTTGACGTGAGAGTAGAACAGGTAGGATTTGAGGAAAAGCAGCAGGGTCACCAGACCGCACGTTCCGGCGGCGTGTGCCGTTAGAATTTTCGTCGGAGATTGTTTCATAGTTTTGTTTTCCGTAAATTTATGTAAAATCGCTATCTTATAAATTATACCGCAGAATCCTCATTTTGTCTTGTGTAAATTAAAAACATTTCTGCTGTTTTTGCACCGGAATATTAACCTGCGAAACATCGGCGGGATTTCCTATATACCAAAACCGGCCAAAAGTCAATACGGCATATTAGATAAAATTCCAGGGGAATTTTTGTCGCATATTTGCGGGAGAGGTCTATTGACTTTGCTTTCTCAATCGTTTATAATTAATACGCACGATGAAACCACTGCACGCATCACAATATATTGTGGTGCGTGCAGTTTACTGACTATATATAGTACCAATGGTACGCAGGTGAAATTGGAATGATAACAAAGATAATCAAGCGCGACGGACGTGAAGTTCCGTTTAATCTGGAAAAAATCGCCAACGCAATTTTCCGTGCGGCACAGGCGGTGGGCGGCAGCGATTACGACGAAGCGATGACCCTTGCAATCGAAGTTTCCGAACGTATTGAGGAAGAATTCAGCCCGGCGGGCGAATATCCGAGCGTGGAAGACATCCAGGACATGGTGGAACGCGTCCTTGTCAAGCACGGACACGCGCGCACCGCGAAGGAATTCATCCTCTACCGCGCAGAACGCAACAAGATCCGTGAAATGAACACCGGTCTCATGAAGACCTACGAAGACCTGACGTTCAAGAGCGCGTTCGACAACGACATCAAGCGTGAAAACGCAAACGTCAACGGCGACACCGCGATGGGGACGATGCTCAAGTACGGTTCCGAAGGCGCGAAGAAGTTCTACGACCTCTACGTTCTCAATCCCCGCCACTCCAAGGCACACAAGGACGGCGACATCCACATCCATGACCTCGACTTCCTCACACTGACGACGACCTGCTGTCAGCTTGACCTCGTCAAGCTCTTCGAAGGCGGCTTCTCGACCGGTCACGGTCACCTCCGTGAACCGAATGACATCATGAGTTACACCGCGCTCTGCTGCATCGCGATCCAGGCGAACCAGAACGACCAGCACGGCGGCCAGTCCGTCCCGATGTTCGACTACGCGATGGCTCCCGGTGTCCGCAAGACCTACCGCAGACATTTCAAGCGCAACGTCGTCAAGATGCTCGAATTCGGCATCATGCAGACCGAAAACGCAGACGCTCTGGCGGATACGCTGATTGACCGCATTGAAAATGAAAAGAACGTTCCCGTTGCTCTCGGCAATACCGCCGAACTGACCGAAGCCCTTGCACAGCTCCTGTGGGGAATGACCGAAGAAGAAGGAAAAAAAGAATTCTTCGTCGGTCAGTATCTCGCATACGACTATGCTGCAACCGTTCTCAAGCATACCCAGCGCGAGATCGAACGCAGTACTTATCAGGCGATGGAAGCCCTGATCCACAACCTCAACACGATGCACTCCCGTGCCGGTGCACAGGTACCGTTCTCCTCTCTCAACTATGGTACCGACACCTCGCCGGAAGGACGTCTCGTCATCAAGAGCATCCTCGAAGCGACCGAAGCCGGCCTCGGCAACGGGGAAACCCCGATCTTCCCGATTCAGATCTTTAAGGTCAAGGAAGGCGTCAACTACAATCCGACCGACCCGAACTACGACCTGTTCAAGCTCTCGTTCCGTGTCTCCGCGAAGCGTCTGTTCCCGAACTACAGCTTCCTTGACGCGCCGTACAACGCACAGTATTACCGTCCCGGACGTCCCGAAACCGAAATCGCGTACATGGGCTGCCGTACCCGTGTGGTCGGCAACCACTATGACCCCGACCGTGAAATCGTCACCGGACGCGGCAATCTCAGCTTTACGTCTGTAAACCTGCCGCGACTGGCGATCAATGCACAGGGTAACGTCGACCGCTTCTTCGAAGATCTCGAACGCTGCGTCGGCCTCGTCGTCGAACAGCTTCTCGAACGTTTCAAGATCCAGAGCGCGAAGACCGTCCGCAACTATCCGTTCCTGATGGGCGAAGGCGTATGGCTCGACTCCGACAAGCTCGGCATCGACGATCCGGTGGGCGAAGTCCTCAAGCACGGCACGCTGACCGTCGGCTTCATCGGCCTCGCGGAAGCGCTCGTCGCACTGACCGGCAAGCACCACGGCGAATCCGCAAGCTCGCAGTCACTCGGTCTGGAAATCGTCGGCTTCATGCGCAAGCTGACCGACGCGGCGACCGTGAAGTACGGTCTGAACTTCTCCCTCATCGGCACACCCGCCGAAGGTCTGTCCGGACGTTTCGTCCGCATTGACAAGAAGAAGTACGGCATCATTCCCGGCGTGACCGAACGCGACTACTACACGAACTCCTTCCACGTTCCGGTATACTTCAATATTTCCGCGGCGGAAAAGATCCGTCTGGAAGCCCCGTACCACAACCTGACCAACGGCGGCCATATCACCTACGTGGAAGTGGACGGCGACCCGACCTCGAACCTCGACGCATTCGAACGCATCGTCCGCCGGATGCACGACAGCGGCATCGGCTACGGCGCGATCAACCACCCGGTAGACCACGACCCGATCTGCGGCTACACCGGCATCATCGGCAACAAGTGCCCCGGCTGCGGCAGAGAAGAAGGAAATGTCCCGTTCGAGAGAATCCGCAGAATCACGGGTTATCTCGTAGGCACCCTCGACAGTTTCAACAATGCGAAGCGTGCGGAAGAACACGACCGCGTAAAGCACGGGTGAGGTTACATTTTATTTTAATATAGATAAAAAATACGATGAGTTTTGAGTCTCATCGTATTTTTGTATTTCATTGAATTTTATACGTTGATCTTCCATTCCTTCGCGATCGGAGCGATCTTTACCATATCCTTTTCGCCGGGGTTCACCGGATACATGCCGAGG
>JBGVOJ010000269.1:0-2806 GCA_045126415.1 Eubacteriales bacterium
ACGAAACGTAGCTGAATTGTAATGTGACGCACGAAATCCCGGAGACGGAAGTTGTCAGCGCTGAACGGGGAGCGAAGCCCCGTGAAGTCGCTCCACTATTCCTGATGATTTTTATGACTATATGGCTATAGGTCTAACAAATTTTATCCGTACTCCACTTACAATTCCTCCTTTTTCCCCTTCTATATCATATCAGCCTCACAAGCCGGCTACAGCAGATTAAAGTTTTTGCGGAGCTTTTTTCAAAAAGCGACCGTATCCCCTAAACAAACAATTTGCACTCCCTCCCCCCTGTAAACCCAAAAAACCACCCGTCCGGCAAAGGAGGAAGCCGGACAGATGGTTCTGGAGGAAGGAGAAATGATGTTATCTAACACAGTAATATTATACACCATATTTAGTGGAATGTCAACCACCGAATGCTGTATATTGTATTTTTGTATCAGTTGAAGCAGATGGTGTCAATGGTCATGCAGGTGCGCTGGATGTCCATGCCGCGGAGTTCGACGAGGTAGTCGAGTTCGATGTAGCCGCCGCGTTCGAAGGAGAGGTCGGCGTCGCAGCGTTTCGCGTAGACGGCCACTTCGAAGGGCATGACGGGAGTTTTATAGACGGAGATGTGGCGGACGCCGCGTTCACAGACGAGGCTGCTCATGACGGGGCCGTCGTGGATGATGCTCACGCGGTCATTCTGGGAGGGAGTGAAAGCGATCACGGTGCGTGTGTTTTCCATGGAGTCGTCTTCGGTGTACTCGATCTCGATGGTTTCGTTTCCGTCCACGTCCGTGGTGCGGCGCATTTTTCCGAGGGTACGGAAGACGTAAGTGTCGTCTTCGGATTCCTCATCTTCCGCCGTGATCTGTTCCACCAGCTCCTCCAGCTTCCGGTACAGTTCATCCGCCGCTTCCGCAGCTTCGGCCGCTTCTTCGTCGTACTCGTCCTCGTACGGCTCGTCGTCATACGGAGCGTCAAAATTCGCAATGGCTTCCGGAGAGAATCCTTCCGGGAATTCGCCGTTATCGGACGCGGCGTCACCGAACATGGACATACCCGGGCCAAGACGGCGGGTCAGGATGTGCCGCGAAGTGAGCGTCAGGCGCACGGTTTTTGTGTCGGCGGTGTCCGCGGACGTGCGGGTCACGTCTTCGCCGGGGAGACGTTCTTCATGAATGTGCATGGGATGCTCCTGTTATCTTTATTTTTCTTTTTGCTTACAAAATATTGGATACCAAACTTTACGTTTGATTTATAAGGAAGAAAAATGACCTGACGGTCATTTTTCAATTTTATGCCCCTGCGCGGGGCGGCGCCAAAGAGGCTCGGCCGCGAGCCCCTCTGGACTCTCGGCGGCCAGAGGAAGTTTCCTCTGGACACCTCTCGTTCGTGCAGTTGAACAGGTGGAGAATTGTCTCGAAACGGTTATTTCGTCCGTATGGGAAGTTGATTATGCGCTAACCGCGGGGACTTGGTTATTCGCCGGGTGCGCTGACGGGGATTTTGTCGGGGGTTTTCGGTTTCAGCTTTTCCTGGGCGATGTTGTAGAGGATGACGGAGACGATGACAATCGCTGCGCCGACGAGCGCCATCGGCGTGAGAAGTTCGCCGAGAACGATTGCCGCCAGGATCGGGTTGATGATCGGCTCGACCATGCTGATGAGCGATGCCGTCAGCGGAGGCGTGCCCATGAGACCTTCCGCCATGCAGATGTAGCCGAGACCGTACTGGACGATGCCGATCGCGAGAATGCCGCCGATGGTCACGGGCGTGAACTGCGTTTCCGTCACCAGCCACGGCAGCCCTGCAATCCCGCCGATGATACAGCCGATCAGCACCGACGAAAGAGTATCCGCGCCGTCAAAGCGTTTCATCATGAAGACGACCGCGTAAATCGCACCGCCGAGAAGAGCGAGAAGGTTCCCCGTCATGCCGCCCACGGACAGGCTGTCGATGAAAAAGCAGATTTCGCCGATGGAGATGATCACCGTTGCGAGGATGTCGATTTTCTTCGGCTTTTCCTTGAACATCAGCCAGATGTAGAAGATGATAAACACCGGAGCGGTGTACTGGATGAGAATCGCGTTCGCCGCCGTGGTCAGTTTATTCGAGACAACGTAGAGAATGCTCGAGAAGCCGATGGCGCAGCCGCCGATGACGACCGCTTTGTTGAGGACGATTTTATGGTGCCGGATCTTCATGTAAACGAGCAGCATGAGCGCGGCGATGATCGCGCGTCCGGAACTGATTGACATGGACGACCACGGCACGAGCTTGATGAGCGTTCCGCCGAGGGAGAAGAAGATCGCGCACATCAGGTTGAGGAGCGGATAAATATAGGAGGGTTTCTGTTTCATGATGTTTCCGGCACCTCAGAATTTTACTTCGCGGAGGTTCGGATTGTGGTTGACCTTGAGGTTATAGCGTTCCGCCATTTCCATCGCCCTGGCAAAGGATTTGCTGTCACAGGCGACGTCCGCGGAGTGCGCATCGCAGCCGATGCAGACTTCCGCGTCCATTTCGCCGCAGAGCCGGAAGAACGATTCATGCGGATAGGGACGGCCGTCACGGACGCCGAGGAGGTTGATTTCGAGCGGAACTTTGCAGTCGATGGCGCAGGCAATCAGCCGTTCGTAATGCTTGTCGTAAATTTTCGGGTCGCCGGTATAGTTGAGGAGATCGGGGTGTGCAAAATAGGTGAACAGACCGGTTTTCATTGCCTCGCAGGTCTGATCGACGTAGGTTTTCAGATAATCTTCGTCGGTGGTGGTCACGCCGGAGTAGCGGCGGGTCATTTCGTTTTCGATGAAAT
>JBGVOJ010000270.1:0-5937 GCA_045126415.1 Eubacteriales bacterium
TACCGACACGCTCTACGCCGGATATCCGCACCTGTTCCTGCCTGCGAATCTTCCGGCGGCCGAAACCTTTTACCGAAAATGCCTTAAATATAAGGAGAAAAATGTATGATTATCAACGATCCGAACGCCATTGAAGCGCGCAGTATGGAAATCATCGAAAGCGAGCTGACCGTGGACATCCCCGAAGAAAACAAAGCGGTGGTCAAGCGTGTGATCCACTGCACCGCCGATTTTGACTACGCCGTGAATCTCGCCTTTTCCGACGGTGCCTGCGCGAAAGCCATCGAAGCCCTGAAAAACGGCTGTGATATCGTGACCGATACCCAGATGGCAAAATCCGGCATCAACAAAACCGCCGCCGCCAAACTGGGATGTGAAATCCACTGCTTCATGAGCGATCCCGATGTGGCACAAACCGCAAAGGAACGCGGCTGTACCAGAGCGGTCGCTTCCATGGAGAAAGCGGCGAAACTGGGTAAAACCGTGATTTTCGTCGTAGGCAACGCACCGACCGCACTTCTTGCCCTGCGCGAGCTGATTGACGCAGGAACGATCAAG
Source organism: Eubacteriales bacterium (assembly GCA_045126415.1). GTDB lineage: Bacteria > Bacillota > Clostridia > Oscillospirales > CAG-272 > UMGS1696. The sequence continues at coordinate 559 of JBGVOJ010000270.1, forward strand.
CCGGAGCTGGTCATCGGCGTTCCCGTGGGATTTGTCAATATCCTCGAGGCGAAAGAAGCCATCATGGAAGCGGGCGTGCCCTACATCGTTGCCAAAGGACGCAAGGGCGGTTCCAATGTAGCGGCGGCGATCGTCAATGCGCTGATGTATCAGATTACGAGATGATGGACAGCTTTATTACCAAAGACGGAAAGAAACTGCGGCGCGGATATACCACCGGCTCCTGCGCGGCGGCGGCATCCAAAGCGGCGGCCATCATGCTGCTTGGCGGAGAGATTCTCGAAACGGTGTATCTCATGACTCCGCGCGGCATCGGTCTGACGCTGACAGTACAGGAAATCGAGCGTAAGGAGAATTCCGTCTCCTGCGGCATCATCAAGGACAGCGGCGACGATCCCGATGTGACCAACGGCATGATGGTTTACGCGAAAGTCGAGAAAACCGACACGCCGTATGAAATCCGGATTGACGGCGGAGAGGGCATCGGCCGTGTCACGAAACCGGGACTCGATCAGCCGGAGGGAAATGCCGCCATCAATTCCACGCCGCGCCGGATGATTACCGAAGAACTGCGGCAGGTCTGTGAGGATTACGGCTACAGCGGCGGTCTTCGCGTGACCATCTCTGCGCCTGCAGGAGTGGAGATCGCCAAAAAGACATTCAATCCCCGTCTCGGCATTGTCGGCGGGCTGTCGATTCTTGGAACCACCGGCATCGTGGAACCGATGAGCGACGAAGCCGTGGTGGAAACCATCCGCACCGAGCTGAGTATGCGTGCGGCATCCGGAAAAACGGTTGTCCTGTTCACGCCCGGCAACTACGGCGCGGATTACATCAAAAACGAACTGCACATCAATCCCGAAATTGCCGTGACTACTTCCAATTTCATCGGAGATGCATTCGCTCTCGCGGCGGAATTCGGATTCCGTGGCGCACTTCTCGTGGGACACATCGGCAAGCTCATCAAAGTGGCGGGCGGAATGTTCAACACCCATTCCCGATACGGCGACTGCCGGACAGAGATTTTTGCATCCCATGCAGGAATGTGCGGCGCATCGGCGGACATGGTGCGGAGAATCATGGACAGTGCCATGGCCGACGATATGCTGGCGATTCTCGAAGAAGCCGGACTGCGGAAGACCATCATGGACAGTATCATGAACAGGATGCACTTCCACCTGACCCACCGTCCTGTCGGGAATATGACCGTGGGGGCGGCAACATTTTCAAACGTACACGGTATCCTTGGGAAAACAGCGGATGCCGATCAACTACTTGAACAGATACGAAAGGAGTACTGATATGGTACATATTATCGGAGCCGGATGCGGGGCGGCGGATCTCATCACCCTGCGCGGAAAAAAGCACATTGAAGAAGCGGATGTCATCATTTACGCGGGTTCGCTGGTGAATCCGGAAATTCTCGGTTATGCAAAAGCAGACTGCGAAATCCACGACAGCGGAAAAATGACGCTTGAAGAAATCGTTGCCGTCATCGAAAAAGCAGAAAAAGAAAACAAAACCACCGTCCGTATTCAGTCGGGCGACCCGTCCCTGTACGGTGCGATCGGCGAACAGATGCGGGAACTTGACCGGCTCGGCATCGCCTACGACATCACCCCCGGCGTCAGCGCATTTTCCGGAGTGGCGGCTGCTCTGAAGACCGAATACACCCTTCCGGATGTGTCCCAGACGGTCATCATCACCCGTGCATCCGGCAAGACGGTTGTACCGGATTCGGAAAATCTGCGCTCTCTTGCCGCGCACGGCGCAACGATGGTACTGTTCCTGTCCACCGGACTGCTGGCAAAGGTGACGGAAGAACTGATCGCCGGCGGATATGCCCCCGATACACCTGCGGCAATCGTTTATAAGGCATCGTGGCCGGACGAAAAGGTGTTCCGCTGCACGGTTGCAACACTGGAAGAAACCGCAAAGGCAAACGGCATTACCAAGACCGCGCTCATCACCGTCGGCGGATTCCTGACCAGCGATTTCGCACGTTCCCACCTGTATCACCCCGATTTTCCGACCGAATACCGCGAGGTTACGAAATGAATACCGCACTGGTCTGTTTCTCGGATGCGGGAGCGGTTCTGGCACAGCGGATCGCGGAACTGCTGCATCTTGAAAATTCCGACATCCACTCCATTGCAAAATTCTCGGAAAAATACGGCTTTACCTCCCACAAAAGTGTCTGCGCGGATATGGGAGACCTGTTTGCCGAACATGACGCGCTGATTTTCATCGGTGCCTGCGGGATTGCCGTGCGGGATATTGCGCCGCATCTGAAAAATAAAACAGTCGATCCGGCGGTGCTTGTACTGGACGATCAGGGAAAATTCGTGATCCCGATTCTCTCCGGGCACATCGGCGGCGCAAACGCACTGGCGTGTCATCTTGCCGAAAAGCTAGGAGCAGTCCCCGTTATCACCACTGCAACCGACGGAAACGGCAAATTCTCCTGCGATACTTGGGCAGTCACGCATAACTGCGCGATTTCATCCATGAAAACTGCGAAGGACATTTCCGCCGCGATTCTGACAGCGGACGTTCCGGTTTCCTCGGAATTTGCTTTGCCGGAGATGCTTCCGAACGGACTGACCGCCTGCAGCAACGGTGAACTCGGTATTTTCATCGGAATTCACACCGATTCGCCGTATACATCCACGCTCCGGCTGATACCGCGTATCGTGACACTCGGTATCGGTTGCCGGAGAGATACCCCGATGGAAACAATTTACGCTGTGGTGAAGGAAACGCTGGAAGCACACCGCATCGACACCCGTGCGGTCGGTTGTGCGGCATCCATTGATGTGAAGCAGGACGAAGCCGGTCTGCTTGCCTGTGCGAAAGTTTTGAAAGCCCCGGCTGTGTTCTATACTGCGGATGAGCTGAACGCCGTACCCGGAGAATTTGCGGAATCGGAATTTGTCCGGAAAACGGTTGGCATCGGCAATGTCTGTGAACGTGCGGCTGTGTGCAGTGGCGGAACGCTGATCATCCCGAAGAGGGCAAAGAACGGCGTGACCGTTGCGGCGGCTGTGAAGGAATGGAGGATCGAATTTTGAAAAAACTCTATGTAGTCGGCATCGGTGCCGGCAATTATGACGGAATGACGGTCGGTGCGGTCAGGGCTCTGGAAACGGCGGATGTGATCGTCGGGTACACCGTCTACTGCGATCTGGTGAAGCCGTATTTTCCGCTCAAAGAATACATTTCCACCCCCATGATGAAGGAAATCGAACGCTGCCGCATGGCGCTGGAATCGGCACAAAGCGGCAGGCTGACCGCTATGATCTGCTCGGGGGATGCGGGGATTTACGGTATGGCATCCCCGATTCTGGAGCTTGCCGAAGAATACGGCGTGGAAGTGGAAGTCGTTGCAGGTGTAACGGCGGCATCATCCGGTGCGGCACTGCTCGGTTCCCCTCTGACCTGTGATTTCACTGTCATCAGCCTGTCCGACCTGCTCACGCCGATGGAAGTCATCGAAAAACGCATCGAAGGTGCGGCGATGAGCGATATCTGCATGGTCATCTACAACTCATCCAGCAAAAAGCGTGCGGATCATCTGAAAAAGTGCTGTGAGATTCTGCTGAAGTACCGCAGTTCGGAAACGGTATGCGGCATCACGCAGAACATCGGCAGAGACGGCGAAAGCACGAAACTTCTGACGCTCAGCGAACTTGCAGACTATCCGGCGGATATGTTTACGACGATTTTCATCGGCAATTCCATGACAAAAGTGATCGGCGGCAGGATGGTCACGGCGAGAGGATACCGCAATGTGTGAGAAAATCTGTCTGTTTGCGGGAACGACCGAAGGACGTCAGCTTGCGGAAATCCTGCATGAAGCCGCCGATCTGACCGTCTGTGTGGCGACCGAATACGGCGAAATCCTGCTGGACGGCATCGAGGGAATCACCGTTCACACCGGACGCATGGACGCAGACGAAATGGTGCAGTTCTTTGCGGACAACCGCTTTGATCGGATTCTCGACGCAACCCATCCGTATGCACAGGTGGTGACAGAAAATATCCGTCATGCAGCGGAGCGGACGAATACACCCGTCCTACGGATTCTGCGTGAAACCGAGTGGCAGTTTGGCGATGCAGTTTATGTTCCCACCGTGGAAGCGGCGCGGGACTATCTCGCGGACAGGGACGGGAATATCTTCCTGACCACCGGTTCCAAGGAGCTTGTCTCTTATGTGGGACTTGATATGTCCCGCGTCTGGGCGAGAGTTCTGCCGACGGTCTCCTCTCTGGAAGTCTGTGCATCGGCGGGGATTGTATCCGCGCACATCATCGCCGCGCAGGGGCCGTTTTCGGAAGAAATCAACATCGCACAGATGAACATGATCGGCGTGAAATACATGGTGACAAAATCTTCCGGCAAAAACGGCGGATTTGACGAGAAAATCCGTGCGGCAAAGGCGGTCGGGGCGGTTCCGGTCATCATCGGTCAGCCGCCGCAGGTCGAAGGATTTTCGCTGGATGAAGCCATTGTTGAACTTGAAAAAACACTCCATCTCCCGAAACCGAAAGTCACCGTCATCGGCATCGGTCCGGGAAATGGAGATATGCTGACAGCCGAAGCGAAAGCGGTTCTTGCACAGTGCGATGTTGTCATCGGGGCAAAATCGGTGGCAGAATCTCTGCATACCGCGAAGCCGGTCTTCCATGAATTTCTGCCGCAGAAGGTACGCACCGTTCTTGACGGGCATCCGTCTGTCCGTCATGCCGCCGTGGTCATGCGCGGAGATGTGGGATTTTTCAGCGGAACCAAAAAACTGCTCGATGCGCTGGACGGCTATGACGTAACACTTCTGCCCGGGATTTCTTCGATTCCCGCATTTGCGGCAAAAATTCAGAAAAGCTGGGACGATGCCGCGCTCATCAGCCTACACGGACGGGTCACAAACCTGATTCATGCAGTCAGCGTCAGCAGGAAGGTATTTGCACTGACCGGCGGCGGAAATACCGTGGATGTAATTTGCAAAAAGCTGTGCGATTACGGTTTCGGTAACCTTCCCGTGACCATCGGCGAGCGATTGAGTTATCCCGATGAAACGATCACTTCCGGTACAGCGTCGGAATTCTCTGAGCGGCATTTTGATTCCCTCGCGGTCACGTACATCGAAAACCCGGATGCAGTCTGCTGCTATCGTCACGGTATTCCTGATGAAGAATTCATCCGCGGCGATGTTCCCATGACCAAATCCGAAGTGCGGACGATTTCCATGGCGAAACTCGATCTTCCCACGAATGCCGTCGTGTACGACATCGGTGCCGGCACCGGTTCGGTTTCCATCGAATGTGCTTGGGCGGCGTATAACGGACAGGTCTACGCCATCGAAAAGGAAGCGGATGCGG
>JBGVOJ010000271.1:0-2641 GCA_045126415.1 Eubacteriales bacterium
GCCGCTGTCGGTGACAATGCCGTTGCCGCCGTGATAGAGTTTTTGCAGAAGGGCTGTGATTTCTTCGAGGGATTTGCCTTTGGAATATTCTGTTACAAGCTGCATCCGGGTATTATCGGAGTTCCCGCCCATACGGAGAATGTGGTCAACGGTATCCTGCGGTACGGATTGGGTGAAAACAGATGCAGAAAAAGCGGAAGACTGGCCCTCCGCTTCGCTGATATATTTGATTTGTTCGCTTTCCGTGGGGAACAGACTCAACTGCTCACCGCGGCTATATACCGGACGCTCCGGTTCAGTCAGCTGTAGATCAGTTCGTTCAGGATTACTTCTTCCGCCTGCGCTTTCAGACTGTTCATTCGTTTCGTCCATTCTATCGGGTTCGATTCCTTCAGTCTCTCCGTCACTCCCGCCGATTTCGCCATTTCCTGCATCATCTGCGATAATCTCCGGTTCGCTGTCTCGTCGATCTCCCGGAGATGCGGGTACAGGGTCTCCGACAGGATCATGTTGTTCCATGTGATCGGGCGGTGTTCCCGCAGAAAGTTCTTCCGCATTCTGCCGTACTTGCCCAAGGGTCGGTTCTCCTGTTCGCTCAGACGGATATCGGGAATCTGATAATCCCCGTTCTGTGTGTATGTCAGTTCGTTCTGCTTCATTTTCATGTGTCCTTTCGTATTTTTTGATGGTGATCTCGATCTCACGGAGCACCTGACCGCTGATTTCGCTGACTGCCGTACCGAGTGCATGGATGACAGAGGGAGTATTGAAATCAAATATGCCGAGAAAATCCTCATGCGTGAAATATTCCTCCGGATTCATCCCGCACCGGCTCATGAGGGTATAGGCAATGCTGACAGCAGACGCACTGCGGAACCTTGCCCCGATGCTGTAGATATCATACTCTTCCAGAAAGGAATCCGCAACGATGCCGATAATTTCCCGATGATGGTCAATCCAGTATTCCTCGGAAAGATGGGAAGCCACATTCTCGATCTGGTCACGCAGGTCAGGGTATTCAGCAATGTTAAAGCTCTCTCGCAGCGTTCCGGCTACGATATCCGTGTGTTCCGGGTGCATCTCCCACAGATTCACCGGACGGGAGTTTTCACGGCTGCCTGTGTCCGATACATCGAAAACATAACGGATTCTTGGCGTATCACCGGTGGTATCGATCAATGCAATCCCCTTACTGCCGCGTCGGACATAGCGGCGCATGGTTTTGTTCCACACATCAAATTCCGCACAGGCGGTGGCATCGGGACGCTGTGCGTAAATCATGAGCTGTTCATGATAGGAATACTTGTACAGCCGTGCTGCGACTGTCAGAAAGGCCATCCAGTCGGTATAGCTGCCGGCGATCTGCCGGGCGGTGGTATTGGCTAATTTTCGGTATTCTTCGATTTTATCCGGCATGAATTACCTCCGTTTCGTAATATTTCTGCAAAGAAAAAAGAACGCCGTTTCTGACGTTCCTTCAAGATGTGATTATTCGGTTTCGTCTTCTTCGATGTCTTCCAAAGACTGATACGGTTCCAGACCCATTTCTTCCCATGTGACACCGTATGGTGCGCCGCCGGAAGTATAGCCTGCAATGAAGAAAAAGCGGTCATCCTGCCACGGTTCTTCGTAAACCTCTTTGGATTTCTTCTTTTTCTTCGGTTTCCGCTGTTTGATCCGTTCGGACTTCGGAGGCTTTTTCGGTTTTTCAAGCTGTTCGGGCTGTATACCGTTCTCCACATCTGCGAGAATCCGTACCGCATATTTCTCCTGCCGAGCCATATAGACGGATTTTACGTCTTCATACGGAACCCATATTGCCTGTCCCTCAATTTTTTGAAAGACACAGCGGCATATCTGTTCACATTCCGCTTCATCGGGCATACGGGAATTGGTCAGATAGAACCGGAGAGTTTCCCGATACATCCAGTCGGCAATTTTCGCTTTCTGCTTCTGTTTCAAATCCTTGTATGTCTTGTTCGGCTGCGCCTGCTGTTTGTAGGCAAGACTGTGATGGTTCGGTTTTGACAACGGTGTTCACCTCGATTCTCTCTGACTCTGACGATAGTATACCATAAAAATACAGTTTTTTCTACCGTTATTCTTCATCAAAATCGGGTATGAGGTCCAGTTTATCAAATTCCGCATCACTGATTTTTTCAAGTTTCGCCAGAGTGGAATCCGTCAGTTCTCGCAGTTCCGTTTTGTCCGGTTCCAGATATGTCCGCATTTCCTGGAGTTCCGCTATGGTTTTCTCCCTGCTGCTGCCGTTGTAGATGCACAGCATATTCATTTCGTCCTGTGTGAAGTTCATCGTTTATCGCTCTCTTTCTGCCGTTTTCATCGGCTTCTGCTGTTCGGATTTGCTTTTCAGATCGGGATCGCGGAGCTGTGCCAGTACGGAGGGGCGTTTTATTGGCTTACTTTTTTGTTTTTTCTTGTGTTTTGCTGTGTCCTGTCCGAACTCCGGCAGTTCACGGACTTCTGCATTGTCCATAGAAGTTTTCGGCGGGAGCATTTCTTCAATCACCATCGGCGGTATGGTATCTTTAACTTCTTCCCAATCGTCCTTCGTAATTCCGAAAATTCCCGTATGCAGTTCAATGTCTGCCTTATCAAATGCCATCGCTTCGGTATTTCC
>JBGVOJ010000272.1:0-1978 GCA_045126415.1 Eubacteriales bacterium
TGAAAAAACAAACGACCTGATTTATAATGAAAAAATAAGGGATTCGATTTCCCTTATTTTTTTATTTGCTTAAAAATAAACATTTTCTGAATCACGTAGTTTGAAATAAAAAAGATAACTTCCGCAGTCAGTTTGGCGTATTTCAACGGAATGCCGATCAGTCGGGTCAGCAGCTCCAGAATGACATATGTTTTTAATACAAATACCACACCGGCAAGTCCGTAATACTCCGGCAGTGCTTTCCGCAGAGATACTTTTGAGACAAAAACAAAATTCCGATTCAGAAAGAAATTTGTTAATGATGAAACAAGCCATGCCAAAAATGCTCCGATTTCCATGGAAGCAACCGGAAGGATGGAGTCAAAAAACAGCAGCAGAATATAATCGATCACAAATGCGATTCCTGACGAAAACAGATACTTCAGTTTTTCCTTCATTTTTACATTCCGCAGTTATTTCAGGATATTATTCTTACGGCTGACCGGATTGAGAGCATATCCTTCTTTAATCAGTTGATCAATCATGATGGAAATCAAATTGACATCGACATGCAGCAATGCGGCAATTTCCGTACTTGTGCGTCCGCTGACTGCATATTTCAGTACTTTTTTCCGGTCGATCAAGAGTGCAGCGGCAAAGACATTTGCTTCATATTCCATGCGCGAACTGTTGCCGTACATATTGGTGTCGGACATCGGTGTCTGCCCGATGATTTTCCGGTGCAGAATATCATGCCCCAGCTCATGTGCACAGACAAATCGGCGCATTTCGTCGTCCAGAGATTCATTCACAAAAATAAACCGGCTGCGCTTGATGACGCTGTACATTCCCTTCAGTGTACCGGGGGTGTCAAAATTCAGAACATGAACTCCCAGCTGTCCGGCGATTGTATAGGGATTTCTTGTTTGATACTTTGCAGTAAGACGCTCCGCTTTTTCTATAATAGAGTCGGTCACAGCAAGTCCTCCTCGCTGTTTTATTTTTTATTCGAGTACTTCTTTGCGTTATTCTTTGCAATCCAGTATGCTTCACTCAGTGCCTGCATGGCTGCATCACGATCGTCTTCGGTCAGTTCTCCGCCGGCAAACAGGCAGGAAAGATTTTCTACCAGTTCACGCAGTTCTCTGGCGGAAGCACGGCCGCCGCGTTCTCCTGCATCCACAATGATTTCGCCTTCTTCTCCGAGAAGTTCTCCGGAGGTAACGCCGAGAGCAGCGGCGAGTTTCTTGGCGATTTCGATGTTCTGAGGATAACGCTTCCCTGCTTCATAGTTCTGGATCGAGCGCATTGTGCTGCCGGCTGCTTCGGCAAGTTCTGTCTGTGTGAGTCCCGCTTTTTTTCTGAGCATGCGCAGACGTTCATTGAATTTCATAAATACTGCTCCTTTTTCATTGAATTTACGGATCTTTCTATGGATCTGTTACGAAATATCGAGTGTAATAATATTATATAATAATGTTTCCGCAAGGTCAAGTGGAGTATTGTGCAATTTACAATTTGTTAATAAATTGGTCTGTGTTGTTTCGGCAGTTTTAAAACAAAAAATCGCCCGTCAAACGGATAGTTAACGGGCGATTTACGAAATCAGGAGTATTAAATAAAAACAGTGTGCTTTATGAGTAATAGCCGTATCCGTAGTTTGCAAGATAAATGACGCCGTCGGGGGTGATTTTATCAACTCGGTAGATATCACGATAGTTCATTTTGTCGGATAACAGCTTTCCATCTGTGTCCAAACGGATGTATTCAAACTCATTGCCTTCCTCAAAGGGAATGAAGTGTGAAGATGCGGATGTAAGATGGTAACGGCACAAAATATTAGTTCCACCATATTCGGAATTTTGTTCAGAAGAATTGGGATAGATACATGATTCAGAGATCAGACCGATTCCGGGACAGTAAATCGATGTATATTCACACAGATTCTCCACACTTTCGCGGTTGGCGGGATTTGCAGCATCATTTCCGGTCAGTTCTT
>JBGVOJ010000273.1:0-6059 GCA_045126415.1 Eubacteriales bacterium
CCGATCTGTTCGCCGACCGCGACGATTTCTTCTTCCGTCGCTTCGGTATCGCAGAATACGACAATCTCATTCAGATTACCGAACTGCTCGAGGTTGAGGTCGATGTTCGCAACGATGAGCGCGAAGCCGCCGATAACAACCAGACAGCTCATGAGGACGGCAATGGACGCGAAGCTCATGACGCCGTTGCGCCAGAGTCCGGAGAACGCCTGTCCGATGAAGTAAAAGACATTGTACCGCTTCACTGGAACATCCCTCCCACATGGTCTTCGACAATGAGACCGTCCTTCAGCATGACCACGCGCTGCTTGTAGTAGTCGACGAGGTTCTTTTCATGCGTGACGACGATGACGGTCTTGCCGAGCTTGTTGATCTTCATGAGAAGGCTCATGATTTCGAGGGACATCTTCGGGTCGATGTTCCCCGTCGGTTCGTCCGCGATGATGATCTTCGGGTTGTTGGCGAGCGCACGTGCGAGCGCAACGCGCTGCTGCTCACCGCCGGAGATTTCGTACGGGAAGGAGTCCTGCTTGCCGGCAAGGTTGACGGTATTCAGGATCGCGGGAACACGGCGGACGATCTTCTTGCGCGGCGTACCGACAACTTCCATCGCGAACGCCACGTTTTCAAATACGGTTTTCTTCGGGAAAAGGCGGAAGTCCTGGAAGACGACGCCCAGTTCCCGGCGGTAATACGGAACTTTGTAGTTGGATATGGCAGCAAGGTCGTGTCCGCCCACGATGAGCTGACCGGAGCTGATCTTTTCCTCGCGGAGAAGCAGCTTCATAATGGTCGTTTTCCCCGCACCGGAGTGACCGACGATGAAGACGAACTCGCCTTCGTCGATGTGCAGGTTCACACCCTTGAGTGCCATCGTCCCGTTCGGGTACGCTTTCTTAACATTTACAAAATCAATCATAAAAGTACCTTATTCTGTTATGTAGTCCTTATGCACAAGGAAAAAAGGCGCACGAAGCCATCCGCACATAGATCGGTCAAGAATCGTGTCCATTCCATTGCGTAAGTTTGACGGAACTGTTTATAAAGCATAGCAGGGACGTCACACAGAAGCCGTGTGAAAGTCCCTGACAATGATTCAATTCAAAGGAGAAAAAGGCATCCGGATCAATACTTCACCGGCTTGGTGGTGAGGTATCTCTTGACCATGAGAGCCACCTTGAAGGTGATGGCATGGTCGAATTCACGCAGGTCGAGACCGGTGAGCTTGCGGATCTTTTCAAGACGGTACACGAGAGTATTTCTGTGTACGAAGAGTTTTCTGGAGGTTTCGGAAACGTTGAGGTTGTTTTCGAAGAAGCACTGGATGGTCATGAGGGTTTCGCGGTCGAGAGAATCGAGGGAACCGTTCTTGAAAACTTCCTGCAGGAACATTTCGCAGAGGGTGGTGGGAAGCTGATAGATGAGACGGCCGATGCCGAGGTTTTCGTAGCTGATGATGTTCTTTTCGGTGTCGAAGACCTTGCCGACTTCGATCGCAACCTGCGCTTCCTTGTAGGAGCGGGCGAGGTCCTTAATATTGTCGACCACAGTGCCGATACCGATGGAAACCTTCGCGTAGAATTCGGAATTGAGGGTATCGACGATGGACTTTGCGGTCTTTTCGATTTCACGGATGTCGGTATTGGGTTTGACTTCCTTTACGAGAACGATATCCTGTTCGCCGGTAGAAATAACATAGTCCTTGTTCTTGTCCGGGAAAATGTTCTGAACCATATCGAAAGAGAGAACATCGGACTTGGAGTGGAACTTGATGAGGAAGACAACACGGGTTTCTTCGGCGTTGAAACGGAGTTCCTTGGACTTGATATAAATATCGCTGGGGAGGATATTATCGAGGATGATATTCTTGATGAACGAGCTCTTATCGTACTTTTCATCGTAGAGGTTCTTGATATTGGAGAGCGAAACGGCAAGAATGGTGGCGATCTTTTCTGCGTACTTATCTTCGCCTTCGATGAACACGATGTATTCCCACTTGGAACCGGAACCGATCGGCTTATAGGTATATCCGCCGGAGGTAATGGCATCCGAAGTATAAGCAAGTTCGTCTCTGACCCCCTGTCTCATTTCGCCAATTTTCACAAGTTCGCTGCAGGCGATGATGACGCCGTTATCGTCCACGACGCCGATGATCCGGTCGACAGCGTCCCTCATCTGATGAATTATTCCCTGAAAAAGACGATTTGACATATGCTGCACCTTCCATTGTTTTTTATATTTTTAATATTGTATATACTACACTATATTTTACATGATATTTTGTATTTTTTCAATAGGAAAATAAGGATTTTTCATAAAATCTGTGACTTTTTTTGAAATTCCTCGGGATATGTGACCAACGGGGATATCTAAAACTGTTTTAATAAACAAAATATGGTTTTTATGTGAAATTCCGGAAACAAAAAACATCGCTGGAGTTTTTCGGTTTTATGTCCCGCGCAGACGGCTGCACAATGGAGTTGCACTTCGTGAACCACCGGGTTCAGGCGCCGCCCGGCATAGGGGCATAAAATTGAAAAATGACCCTGCAGGTCATTTTTCTTCCTTGCTTTATCTTTTGTAAAGCATAATGGTATAAATATAGTACACCGCGTAAAGAACACTGCCGATCACCATGATCGTGTAGAAGAGGAAAGGAGTGTTGCGGAAATGGTCATAGAACATCACGGTCGTGAACAGGAAAATCGCAAGACCGAGAACCATCTCGGGCGTCATGATGTGCGCGGAGGTGTCAATCTTCTTTACAAGCATCACAACAAAATATACTGCCGCCAGTGCGAGAACTGCACCAAACACAACCTTCAGTACCGGATGCACGTTCAGATGGAATGCAAGCTCACGCATAGCTTCCGCTTTCACAAAATCAAACAGAGAACCGACAATAATATCCGCAAGGACAATAATCAGAATCCGGAACAGGACAATCCGACCGGCTTCCATTTTGCCGAGTGTATTCATTTTGTTAACATTTTTGTTTATCATCTTATCAGACTTTGCCATATTCATCTTACGATCGGTCCCTCCGGTGTGAAGAACGCGGCGGAACCGTCTCCTTTCAAATGTGAAAACTGAATTTTTTAGTCTAAAGTTCGTATTTACAAGACACACACGACAGGACAAATGCAGGCGCGGTCTCGGTGCGCAGGATCCGTTTTCCAAGACCCGTCATGACCATTCCGGTCTGTGCGGCATATTCTGCTTCCTCCGCGGCATATCCGCCTTCCGGCCCGATCATAATTGATACGGTCTCCGGTTTTTTCACCGCGTCCATGCACACCGGCAGAGGACTTGTCCCCTCCCCTTCGTAGCAGAACAGCGGCAGGTCGGCGCGTGCGGCATCTTCCACGGCGTCACGGTATTTCATAGGTTCGCGTACGGTCGGGATAATCCCGCGTCCGCACTGCTTTGCAGCTTCGTATACAATACGCTGCCAGCGGTCGAGCTTCTTCCGGCAGTCGGCGGAACCGATGTCCAGCTTCACCGTACAGCGCGACGTGATGACCGGAACAATGGCATACACACCAAGCTCCGTCGCCTTCTGCAGAACGGTGTCAAACCGGTCGCCGCGCACAAGGGACTGGTAAACAACCGCACGGTACGGCGGTTCGTTTTCGGACGGTTTCACGCCCGTGATGTCCAGAATCACCGTATTTCCGGTGGAAACCACCACGGTTTCGTAGTCATGCCCCGCCATATCGCAGACCGTAACATGTTCGCCGGGTTTCATCCGGAGGACTTTGGTCATGTGAGCGGCGTCATCCCCGCCGACGGTAATCGTACCGCTCGGGATTCCGTCCGCATTCACACCGACGCAGTCGACTGCCTCCGGGGATACAAAAAATCGCGGCATCGATAATTCTCCGAATCTGGATTTCCCTTTCTCCGTCCGATTCCCAAAAAAGGGCGCAAAAAGAGAGCTTTAACATACCGATATATTATACTATAAAAAATTTAATTTGTCAAACAGTTTTTCTCAATTTCCCGTCATTTTTTGATATTCACACAAAGTTTACAAACGAACTATTAATTATTTTATCTGAAAAGGGTTTGGAAAAGGGTGTGGGAAAAACCTTTTTAAGGAAAAGGTTTTTCCCACGAAATTTCATTATCTTCCCACGAACCCACCCTCGGTTCCGGTCAATGCACGGTAGTAACAATGCGCGGTACGGCGTACAGGTGTACCCTGTCTTGAGCATAACAATACCATACCGGGATCGAACCGGTTAAGCAGGCTCAAATTGCCGACCAATGAGCCGTCGATTTCTTTTGCCCTCCGACAGCGAAAGGGCTTGCATTCGCCCCGGAACCTACACAACTGTTTCTTATTCCATTAAATCCGTCGTCCAGTTCACGGACTGAATACGATTGTCCGTCAGACGAAGTTCCTTCGCAAGGTCGTCTACGGCTTTCTGCTTCTCCCGTACGTCGATCACGCTGAGAATTTTGATCTCGCTCCGCGTTGCACGGCGGGTCGTCGAACTTGCTTCCGCCAGCATTTCGCGGTAGACCTTGATCTTCAGATGCAGGCAGTCACGGTGCGCGATCCACTCGGTCAGCGTTTTTCCGTCCGCCGTGACCGTGCAGTTCGTGAGATTGATGCGATTCATCAGGTATTCCAGACGGTTCACGCATTCCTCGAATTCCGTCATGAGCGCAGCCGGGTCTTCCGCCGGACGTTCACCTTCCTGTACCAGAACATTCCCGGTCAGACGGCGGCGAAGCTGTTCGATCCGTGCGTTCAGGTCAGCCCGTTCCTGTAATGCTTCCGCTAATTTCATTGATTTCTCCTCAATAATTCTTCAGAATTCCGCCGACATACGCGATATCCGCGTCCGTCCAGTCGGGATTGATCATGAGATACGCCGTTCTCGACAGCAGATCGAGCGACTTTTCGCACATATCGGGCGTGTAGTCCATCTGCAGGCCCTGGTTTGCTTCCATTTTGAACGGGTCCATCGCCGGATGCAGCGCGCCGCGCTTTTCCATGATCTGCGTCCAGTTGGTGTAGACGTGCTTGCCTGTGTCGATCGGGATGGTGATGCCGATGCCGTTTTCGCCGCAGTACGCCGCGAACTTTCTGGTTTCCTCCGCCGTTTCGAAGCGCAGGGACAGGGTCGTGCCGCAGTCACCTTCCGCGTCGTGGGACGGCGCGAGGGTCAGCTTGTCGCCCATGGCGGCGATGAGTTTCTTCTTGTTGCCGCGCAGGTCGGCAAGAAGTCCGGGCATCCGCTTCAGCTGTTCGCGCAGGATCGCGCCGGTGATGTCGGAGATACGGAATTCCGTGCCGCCGAAAAGGGGTTCGGAAATACCGTTCAGCTGGTCGCCGAAGAACGCAACGGCGGACGCGTCGTGGTAGATGAGGGAGCGTTCGAAGATGGTGCGGTTGTTCGTGACGAGTGCGCCGCCTTCGCCCGCGGTGATGACTTTGAAATAGTTGAAGCTGTACGCGCCCGCGTCGCCGATGGCGCCGAGGTAACGACCCTTGTACATACCGCCGTCCGACTGGCACGCGTCTTCGAGGACGTAAATGCCGTGCTTCTTCGCGAGTTCGCAGAGCGCGTCCATATCGGACGGGAAGCCCTGGATGTGAACGGGGATGATCGCCTTGGTGTGCGCGGAAATCTTGCGTTCACAGTCGACGACGTCGAGGGTCATGGTCTCGTCAATGTCGGCGATAACGGGAATAGCACCCGCTGCGGTGACAGCAAGAGCCGTCGCGATGTAGGTGTACGCCGGAACGATAACTTCGTCGCCGGGGCCGATGCCCATCGCGATGAGCGCGGTCGTGAGTGCGCCGAAACCGGAGGTCATAAGGATCGCGTAATCCGATCCCACGGTTTCCTTCCACTCGTTTTCAAAATTCAGGACTTCGCGTCCCGATCCGTTGATTTTAAAGAAATCGCGGCTGCCTATGGCACGTG
The DNA here is from genome assembly GCA_045126415.1 of Eubacteriales bacterium. Taxonomy (GTDB): domain Bacteria; phylum Bacillota; class Clostridia; order Oscillospirales; family CAG-272; genus UMGS1696. Next base: position 5,943 of record JBGVOJ010000273.1, read on the forward strand.
CCACAGCGTCGATTTCGGCCTGTCCGATACGATACATGGTATATTTCTTGGGGAAAACTTTTTTATAAAAAAGTTAAAAGTTTTCCCCAAACCCCTTTCAAAAAATTTTATACTGAT
>JBGVOJ010000274.1:0-1877 GCA_045126415.1 Eubacteriales bacterium
TCTGTCGGGAACAAAAATGGGAATTGAGAGATTCTAAAAAAGGAGGATTTATTATTGCAATACCCGAGTGGTTATATCTAAGGGGCGACAGCAGCCCGACGCCAAAACTTTTTTCCAACCCCATTTCCATTATCAACCAACGCCGCCGCATCCCGTTTCCGGAAAGGAACATCGGCCAAAGGAACCGATCCCGACGGTACTTATCAGACAACAATACATTTTTCTTCAAAACGAAAGGATTTTTACTATGACAAACGCTATCAGAACTCTCTCCACCAAGGCATACATCAAGGCTCAGAATCTGAAGGACTCCGCAAAGGAAGCTCTCGACAACGAAAACGGCGATTTCTACATCTCCGAAGGCGTCAAGGTTATCATCGCCGTCATCCTCGGTTCCCTCCTGATCACTGCCATGGTTGCGCTGTTCAACTCCCAGATCATTCCCGGCATCCAGGATAAGATTACTCACTTATGGAGCGTAGCTCCATAAGTGTCTCTTCGGCGCGTACTCCGGTCCCACCATCACCGATCCCACCGTAGGCGGTTATACTACCTGATGATGAGGCACTGCCGTGATTGATCCCCGGCGGCTCATAGGGTACCCGAAATACAGATTCTTCTCACGCCGCGGTCGGTATGACCGTACAAGGTCCCGGCCTTTCCGGGGACGGTATTACCGGAAACATAAAGCAAAACATACGGCGAAACCGACAGCGAAGCCTGTGAGAAGTCTGTTTGACGATCAGTAAAGCAAAGCCGGGAGCAGTTCTGTCCATGAAGATGGCTGTTCCCGGCTTTTTTCTTTTTGGGAGGATATATGCAAAACTGTATAACCGACATCAAAACCATCCACAGATTCCTGATTCTCACAGAAGGAAACTGGCGGAATTCCATTTATATCGAGTGTAAAACCTGTAAGTATGAACCCTATGAGGGCTGTGGTGATTATCTTTGCGTTCCGGATGAGAACGGTGCGCCGGTACTGCTTCCTGTAAGTGATGCAAAGGTGCTGTTCACGAAGTATATAGACCCCAGTGAATGCCTGTTATGGATCAGTCACAACCGGTTTCTGGAAATATATCTTGCATGTAACGAAACATTGTGTGGAGCAGGATAAATGTCCATTTACTTCTGTCGTGTAAGAGGGGACGATTTCCATTTTGGTACGAATTTGTGCAAAAAAGATTGAAAAAACCTCCAAAATACCCTTGAAATCCGATAAAATGAAGTCAGAGCACGTGCAGGCAAGCGCGTGCCATTTCTGTTTTATAGAGGTGATAACAAAAATGAAGAAAAAACCTATCCGCTGTCCCTACTGCGGTGGTACGGCTGTCCTGCGGGATGCAAGTTATGTCTACGGCGGTGAAGCGGGACACAAGCACCTGTATGTCTGCCAGCACTACCCCGAATGCAACGCCTATGTCGGTGTCCACGAAGGTACTCTGATACCGTTCGGCACCCTCGCTGACAGTGAACTGCGAAACAAAAGGATCCGCGCTCACCAGACCTTTGACCGGATCTGGAAAAACGGGATCCTTACGAAGAAGAAAGCCTATCGATGGATGCAGGATATCTTCTGCCTGACCGAACAGCAGGCACACATCGGCTGTTTTTCCGGGTATATGTGCGACCGACTGATCGAAGAAAGCCACAGAGTCCTGCAGAATCATGAGCAGAGGGAAGGTGTCCGCTGTGGCTGAAAAATACATACTCACTCCGGATCAGCAGAAGCTGGTGGAGGAAAATCTGGATCTGGCGGACATCCTGCTCCGTACGAAGATTCATCCCAATGAAACTATCCGCGGGATGGAGTTCGAGGAGCTGTATCAGTGTGGCTGTCTGGCTCTCTGCCGTGCGGCGGCTACATATGATTACAC
>JBGVOJ010000275.1:0-1121 GCA_045126415.1 Eubacteriales bacterium
CCATCCCTACATGAAGGATCATCCGCATTTCCAGTCCCATGACATCGGAATCGAATATCTGGCAGGACATCCGTCCTATATTGCCGAGCTTGCGAAAAACGGCTATCGCTGTGCGCTGAGCGGAAAATGGCATCTCGGGAATCAGGAACAGGCGAAAGAAGGATTTGTAAAATGGTTCACGATCTCCGGCGGTGGATGTGCGTACTATGCACCGGACATCTACGAAAACGGAACATTCACCTACTGCCATGATTATGTGACCGATGTGATCACCGACCGTGCGCTCGATTATCTGGACGAACTGGAAAAAGAGGATGCTCCCTTCTGCCTGCAGGTTCACTACACAGCGCCGCACTCGCCGTGGACGCCGGAAAACCATCCGAAGGAATACCTCGATCTGTACAGGGACTGTGCGTTCACCGCGACGCCGGATGAGCCGATTCACAAAAATCAGGTCACCAGTGCTCCGCTCGGTGACACGCCGGAACGAAGACGCGAAAATCTGACCGGATATTACGCAGCAATTTCCGCGATGGATGCAAACATCGGACGGCTGCTCGACAAGCTGGAAAAGGACGGGCTGGCGGAAAATACCGTTGTCATTTTCACGGCGGACAACGGCATGAACATGGGACATCACGGCGTCTGGGGCAAGGGCAACGGGACGTACCCGCCGAATATGTACGATTCCTCCGTCAAGGTTCCGTTCATCATCCGTGCACCGTTCATCGGAAACGGCGGTACTGTGGCAAAGAAGAGCGCAACGCACTGTGATCTCTTCCCCACCATCCTCGATATGGCATCTGCGGAATATACCCTGACCGACAAGCAGCCGGGGACAAGTCTGTATCCGTATCTGAAAAACGGCTGTACGGAGTCCGATGACGACCGTCTGATCGAAATCCACGATGAATACGGTTTTGTCCGTATGATCCGGAATGACCGCTACAAATTCGTACGCCGTTACCGGAATGACGACAACGAACTGTACGACATGACCGCCGATCCGGACGAAACGACCAACCTCATCGACGATCCGGCGTACGCGGACGTGATCGCAGAACTGACCGCCGAACTGGAAGAATGGTTCGACCGTTACAGCCATCCCGCGAACGACGGAC
>JBGVOJ010000276.1:0-4113 GCA_045126415.1 Eubacteriales bacterium
AGCCAAGTGCTCAGCAGGTGTTACGTAGCAAAGGAAAGCTGCACCCGAAGCCGCTGCGACAGCGCCGCCGATGGCAGAGGTGATGTGGTCATAGCCGGGAGCAATATCGGTGACGATCGGTCCGAGAACATAGAACGGCGCCCCCATGCAGATGGTCTGCTGCAGCTTCATGTTGGCTTCGATCTGATCCATCGGCATATGACCCGGACCTTCTACCATAACCTGAACATCTCGCTCCCACGCACGCTTCGTCAGCTCACCGAGACGTACAAGCTCCTCGATCTGGCATACATCGCTTCCGTCGGCAAGACAGCCGGGACGGCAGGCGTCACCGAGGGAAATGGTGACATCGTATTCGCGGCAGATTTCGAGGATTTCGTCATAATACTCATAGAAAGGATTCTCCTCGCCGGTCATGCACATCCACGCAAATACAAGAGAGCCGCCGCGGGATACAATGTTCATTTTCCGCTTGTGCTTTTTGATCTGCTCGATGGTCTTGCGTGTAATGCCGCAGTGGAGGGTTACAAAGTCCACGCCGTCCTCTGCGTGCAGGCGTACAACATCGATGAAATCCTTTGCGGTGAGGGTTGCAAGGTCGCGCTGATAATGGATCACGCTGTCATACACGGGAACCGTACCGATCATGGCGGGGCACTCGCTCGTCAGCTTACGGCGGAAGGGCTGTGTGTTGCCGTGGGAGGACAAGTCCATGATTGCTTCAGCTCCCATATTGACTGCCGCCATAACCTTTTCCATTTCAACATCATAGTCCTTGCAGTCACGAGAAACGCCGAGATTGACGTTGATCTAGGTACGGAGCATGGAACCCACACCGTTGGGATCAATGCAGGTATGAAGTTTATTTGCGCAGATGGCGATCTGTCCTTTTGCAACAAGATCACGGATTTCTTCTTCGGTTCTGTATTCCTTTGCGGCAACTGCCTTCATTTCGGGAGTGATGATACCCTGTCTTGCGGCATCCATTTGTGTTGTGTAGTTTCTCATCGTTATAATTCCTTTCAGACAGATTCTTTTTCTTCGACAAAACGGGAGGTCAGATCAAAATTATGCTGCATCGGACCGGAACCTTTGCCAAGATCGAGCATGGCGGTAAGTGCGCCGGAGATGTAAGCCTTTGCTCTCTGCACCGATTCGGCAAGATCAAAGCCTTTTGCAAGATTTGAGGCAATCGCACTGGAAAGCGTACATCCAGTACCGTGGGTGTTGGGGTTGTTGATGCGCTTACCTTCAAACCAGCGGGATTCGCCGTTTGTATACAGAAGATCGTTGGCATCGTTGACGCTGTGTCCGCCTTTCAGCAGAACCGCACAGCCGTAAGTGTCGCCGATCGCCTTTGCCGCTGAGAGCATATCTTCTTTATTTTCAATGTGCATCCCCGACAGCACCTCCGCTTCGGGAATATTGGGGGTGACAAGACTGGCAAGAGGAAGAAGTTCCCCGGTCAGTGTTTTGACGGCATCTGTCTTTATCAGGGAGAAACCGCTTGTCGCCACCATCACGGGATCGACGACGATATTCTTTGCCTTATAATATTTCAGCCTGTCCGCGATCACACGGATCAACGCACTTGACGATACCATGCCGATCTTTACCGCATCGGGGAAAATATCCTCGAATACCGCATCAATTTGTTGTTCCAGAAAATCCGGTGTTGATTCCTGAATTGCTCTTACGCCGGTCGTGTTCTGTGCCGTCAGTGCGGTGATCGCGCTCATCGCGTAAACCCCGTTCATCGTCATTGTTTTGATGTCCGCCTGAATCCCCGCACCGCCGCTTGAATCGCTTCCCGCAATGGTGAGTGCAGTTTTCATCGGGACAGCTCCTTCCATTTCCCTATCAGCTCCTCTGCCGCCGTCTTCGGATCGTCCGCTTTCATGATGGCGGACACCACACAGATACCGGCGATCGGTATTCCGGCAAGCACATCAATATTCCCCTTGTTCAGCCCGCCGATGGCGTTGACGGGAATCGGAACCGCTTTGCAGATATCCCGCAGAGTATCTGTGGAGGTAAGCACGGTTTTCACTTTGGTTGTGGTCGGATAGATAGCGCCGACACCAAGGTAATCCGCGCCCTGTTTGTACACATCCAGTGCCCACGGAACGGTTTTCGCCGTTGCTCCTACGATTTTGTCATCCCCGAGAATCTTCCGTGCCTGTGCAATGGTCATGTCCTCCGCGCCGAGATGTACACCTTCCGCATCCACGGCAAGTGCCACATCCACACGGTCGTCTATAATCAGCGGAACGTCATATTTTTTTGTCAGCGCATGAACTTTTTCGGCAAGAGCGATATATTCCCGTGTGGTTTTGTTCTTCTCCCGAAGCTGCAGAATTGCTGCACCGCCCTGTAAAGCACGTTCTACTCGGTAGAGAAACTCTTCCTCAGTGTAACCTGTGCTGTCGGTGATAAAATACAGACTTGTATCAAATTTCTTCATTTTCATTCCCTCACACATACAGATAGTCGTTCAGAACGGGCTGTAATCCTTCGCCCTCAATATCCTTGTACATCCGATCAAGACTGCGGTTATCGTCGATCTCAAACTGCTCGTCTCCCTGAACCGCATCCGATTCTTTGCCCGTGTACTTGCTTTCGTGATCGCCGATGCCGGTGGATACTCCTGCGGAAACCTTTGTGGCGGCTATCTTTACAATGCCGTTGCGGAATTCGGCACTTTCGCGGGAGGATACCGTGATACCGACAAAGGGCAGAAAAATTCGATATGCACAAAGCACCTGACAAAGCTGTTTTTCACCCACATCCAGCGGATTGATCTTATCATTGTTGATAATCGGTCGAAGTCTCGGGCAGGAGAGGGACATTTCTGCATGGGGATATTTTCTCTGTAAGTAGTATACATGAAGTGCGCCTGCCAGAGCATCCTTACGGAAGTCCGACAGTCCGAGCAATGCCGAGAACGCCACTCCGCGCATACCGCCCCGGAGCGCACGTTCCTGTGCATCGAAACGATAAGGCCACACCCGCTTGTGACCGAGAAGATGAAGCTGTTCGTATTTGTCGGTGTCGTAGGTTTCCTGAAAGACGGTCACATAGTCCGCACCGCATTTGTGGAGATAACGGTATTCGTCGGTATTGACGGGGTAGATTTCCAGTCCTACCATGCGGAAATACTTTCTCGCCAGTTTGCAGGCTTCGCCGATGTATTCCACATTGCTCTGACCGCGGCTCTCACCGGTGAGAATCAGGATTTCTTCCATACCGCTGTCGGCAATGACTTTCATCTCTCTTTCGATCTGTTCCATTGACAGCTTCATACGGTTGATGTGGTTATAGCAGTTGAAGCCGCAGTAAACGCAATAGTTTTCACAGTAGTTTGCTATGTAAAGGGGAGTGAACAGGTAAACGGTGTTGCCGAAATGCCTGCTTGTTTCAAGGCGTGCTTTCTGTGCCATCTGTTCAAGGAACGGTTCAGCCGCAGGAGAAAGGAGTGCTTTGAAGTCCTCGATGGTACAGGTGTCATGCTCCAGCGCAGTCTTTACATCGGCAGCGGTATATTTGGCGTAGTCGTAGGTGTTCATCTGCGACATGACACTTTCGCACACATCCGATTCGATAATCTCCATCCCCGGCAGATACTCCATGTGATTCTTCCGTGATGACGGATCGGTTTCCAGCCGATGCTTTTTGGCAAGTGCTTCCGGTGACAGATGCTCCGAATCTACAAAAAAATGATTTTCCATAACCCCCCCCTTAATCACGCAGGAATCCGGTCAGTGGATCGGATGCAGATGCACCACGGGTCAGAACCCGCCCCAAACCGGACAGATAGGCTTTGCGTCCTGCTTCGATGGCGTTTTTGAATGCCGATGCCATCATGGGAAGGTCGCCGGCAGTCGCAAGTGCTGTGTTCGCCATGATTGCCGCCGCACCCATTTCCATCGCTTCACACGCCTGTGAAGGTCGACCGATTCCGGCATCTACGATGATGGGCAGGTCGATTTCATCAATAAGGATTTGGATGAACTCTTTCGTGGCAAGACCCTTGTTGGAACCGATCGGAGAAGCCAGAGGCATCACGCTTGCCGCACCGGCGTTTACAAGGTCACGGGCAGTGTTCAGATCGGG
>JBGVOJ010000277.1:0-3800 GCA_045126415.1 Eubacteriales bacterium
TGTGGATATGACGAAGGCGCTCGTCGATCAGCTGTTCGCGACGCATCCAGACAAGGACATCACTGTGGAACTGGGAAGTTATTTTGACGTACCGTTTGGTACGGAAGAATTCGACTGCGCGGTGTCCGTGGAGTCGATCCATCACTTTTCATTGGACGAAAAGCTGCCGCTGTTCCGGAAGGTATGGGAAGCCCTGAAGCCGGGCGGCATCTTCCTGCAGTGCGACTATTTCGCCTGCTGCGAGGAGGAAGTTGCGATGCACGAGGAGCACTGGCGCGTCCGCCGCGCGATGAACAAAGACATCGGCGAAGGGGAGTTCGTCCATATCGACCGTCCGAAGATGGCGTACGACGAAGCGGCGGTCATGGAGAAGGCAGGATTTTCGGAAGTCCTGTACTGCACCGTCGGCGTGGAGGGAACGCTCCTGCTGATCGCGAAGAAATAAAGCAAAGGAAAAGGGGATCATACGATCCCCTTTTGCAGGTCATTCAAAATATACCGTCTTGCCCGTTCTCGCGGATTCGTACACCGCATTGACGATGCGGACGCTCTTCATTGCTTCGGTCGGCAGGATCGCCGGATCGCGGTCGTCGCGTACGGCGAGAATCATGTCTTCGACCATGTACCGGTGTCCGACGAGGAGGGAGGTATCTCCGTCCATCGCGCCTGTGTTGCCGGAGCCGTACTTTTTCAGCATGAATTCCTCTTCTTCCGCCGCGTCGAACGCGTCAATGCCCATTTCGTCCGCGAAATCTTCGTCGAAGTCCTTGAATTTCCACGTCTTCAGCACGTCCTGATCCGCTTCGACCGAACCGTTTGTACCATAGAGCTGGATGTCCGTGCAGATGCCCGGGTAGCAGTTCGTGGACGAAACAAACGTCGCCAGCGCACCGCTCTTGAACTTGATGATGGAGACGGTCGCGTCTTCCGTTTCGATGTCGTGCGTGTAGATGCCGGTGTGCGAGGTCACGGATTCCACGTCGCCCATGAACCACTGCATGATGTCCACGGTATGCACCGCCTGATTCATCAGGGAGCCGCCGCCGTCCATGTCCCATGTGCCGTGCCAGCCTTCGTAGTAGTCCTGCTGACGGAACCATTTGACTGCGAACGTGCCGAGCGTAAGCGTGCCGAGACGTCCCGCGTCGAGGGCCTTGCGGATCGCCTGCATATCGAGGTTGAACCGGTTCTGGTGAATGACGCCCGCCTTGAGACCGGTCGCGAGACGTGCTTCTTCAATTTTCTGCGCCGCGTCGAGGGTAATGTCGATCGGCTTTTCCACAAGAACGTGCTTGCCCGCATGAAGTGCACGTACGGCGAAATCCGCGTGCATCGCCGACGGCAGGCAGATGCTGATGATATCCACGTCCGTATCCTTCAGAAGTTCGTCGAATTCCGTATACATCCGCAGTCCCGGCTGCTTGGCTGCGATTTTTTCCATTTTTTCGGGGATGAGGTCGCAGACGGCGATCAGATCCGCGTTTTCCGACGCGATGGCCGCGTCACAGTGTCCCTTGCCGACGCCGAGTCCGACAACGGCATATCCGAGTTTCTTTTCCATGATGTTCCTTTCTGTCCGGTGATTTATGACGGTCGTAACTTTATTTCTAACTATATTATAAACAAAAAATCGGAATTTTCAAGACGGACGGGGGATTTTACGGGAAAATTTTCACAGAATTTGAAACAGACATCAAAAATTTAAAAATTGTGCTATATTCCCGGGGAGAAAATGTGATAAAATAAAAAAAAACGTTATCATTCTCTGCAAGTGAATGACTTCGTGATAATGTTACAAAAGGAGAGATTATTTATGAAAAAATATATTGCCTTTCTGCTTGCCGCTCTCATGCTTGCCATGACTTCCTGTTCTTCCGGAGAAGCGGAAGAATCTGCGGAAGAAACCGAAGCTCCGGCGGCTGTGGAAACTGTTCCGGAAGAAACCAAAGAGGAAACCGAGGAAAAGGTCAAGCATGAACGTCCCGAGGACGTGGAAGTAATCGATTATATCACCCTCGAACTCGAAAAGGATCCCGTATATGACCGTGCCGCCGGACTGCTTGTCCTGTATTTCACCGACCATGAGATCGTATATCCTGCGGACACAAAATGTTCGATCGGTCTGATTTCCGACGAAGAAGCGGTTTCCGTCACCGGTACGACCGATATGACCGCTTATCCGGATATGTTCATTGATGATGATGATTTCTGCGGCGTTGCCATCAAGGTATCGGAGGAAATTCCGGCAGGGGACTATTTTGTATCCGTCACCTTTGACAGCTATATCGCAAACTTCGACTATACGGTACAGTAATTCTGTCCGTTTCTGATTTTCTGAGGAGGTCTGACATGAAACTGCATTTTCTCGGCACAGGTGCGGCGGACTGGGATATCTCGAAAGCGAACGCATCCCCGGATTTCCGCCGTCATTCGTCCATGCTTGTCGACGGGTGCCTGCTCGTGGATCCCGGCGCGTGCATCTTTGAGTTCGAAGCCACCTACGGCTACACCGGTCTCTATGCCGGTGTGACCGATATCGTCTGCACGCACAAGCACGGCGACCACTACAATTCCGAAACCGTGAAAAAGCTCGAAGCACAGGGCGCCGTCTTCCATGATATGAAGGCAGGCGACACCGTTGAAACGGAAACGCACATCATCCGCGCCTTCGAAGCGAACCACCGCACGGCGAATCTCCCGATGCACCTCGTCATCGAATCCAAAGCGGACGGCAAACGTCTCTTCTACGGCTGCGACGGCGCGTGGATGTTCTACGAAACCTACCGTGCCCTCATGTCCATCGGCCATTTCGACATGATGATCTTCGACTGCACCATCGGCGACATCCACGGTGACTACCGCATCTTCGAACACAACAACGTCGCCATGATCACCGAAATGCGTGAACTTTTCAAAAAGATCTGTCCCCGCTTCCTGGCATCCCACCTCGCCCGTACCCTCCATCCCGCCACCCACGCCGAAACCGCCGCCGTCCTTGAAAAATACGGCTTCGAAACGGCGCATGATAATTTGATTATAGAAGTGTGATTCCCCGGTCCCCTTTCAAAAAGCTTCCATCTATTATGTTAACAAAGAAAGTGCAGATTTGAAGTTACAAACCGTCGGTAAGTTTTACAGCCGTTTTGTTTCTCCGTATCTGCACTTTCTTTGTCTGAACAATAGTTTGAAAGTTTTTGGAAAGGGTCCGGGGAAACCTTTTTTTAAAAAGGTTTCCCCGGAAAAGAATATCTTATAAAAATTACTGAGCGGTGCAGGTCATGTAGAGGTCGAGTTCACGGCCGCCCCAGCAGTTCTTGATGGAGATTGCGATGTAGTTTTCGCCTTCCTTGAGGAAGTCGCCGAGATCCTTGTCATCAGCGGTGTTGCAGCTGATGAGGTCGTAACCGCCGTTCCAGTCGCCGTTGCCGCAGTTAGCATCGGAGAAGTAGAAGAGTTCGCCGTTGATGTAGATGTAAACGGTGTTGTCGTAGAAGCAGTACAGTTCGTAGAGGTTGTCTGCGGAGTAGTTTTCTACGTTGAAAGTCTTGTAAACCATCAGACCGTTGGTGTGCTGGTCGTTGACAAAGTCGGTGTCGGCAGCGATCATCTTGTCGATGCAGTCGCCGAACGGGCCTTCCGCTTCTTCCCAGGATGCCATCAGAGCGGTATCCTTGTACCATTCGGGATTTTCGGCAATGAACATTGCCATTTCGTCGGATGCTTCGTCAAAGAAACCGCCTGCTGCGCCGCCGCCTACGGTGCCTGCACCGTCAGTGTAGGGGCAGTAGTGGGTGATGTAG
>JBGVOJ010000278.1:0-1688 GCA_045126415.1 Eubacteriales bacterium
TCGCAGGCGCTTCAGATTGCAGGCGAAATAGAATTCGCATCCGGATGTGTAAATCTGTGTATTACCCGGAAGGGCGCATTTGTTTTGTTTCATTCATGTACTGCTATGCTCCTTTCAGTCCTGTACTCAGGCAAATTTCGGCTGAAGGCAGGAGTTCTCAATCTCCTGACGGTTTTCCCGATCGGAGGATACAGAGGCAAGTACCGTGTACCGTGCCGCTTCCATGGCATCATTCGTAATCATATACGACTGTACCCACGAAATCAGTTCACGCACACCGCAGCATCCGTCTGTAATCATCGTCTCACGGCAACGCTCGGAGATAGCCTTCACCGTTTCAGCCATTTTTCTTACCATGGAATTATCCGTACAGCCGGTAATGTTCATCACACGGCGTGTCAGGGTTTCCGCATCGGGTTCATCCATATCGATCACCAGATTCATACGGCTGATAACCGACTGATTCATGTTCTTGCATCCGGCATAATCGTTGTTGGTGGTAATCACGACAACGGTATCCGGGTGACGTTGGATCTTCTCACCGGTCGGCAGTGTGATAGCGGCACAGCGGTCAAGCAGAGAGTTCAGACCAACCAGCACACCGGGGTTCGATATGACTGTCGGCTCCTGTATTTCCACAACCCATCCATTTCGCATCGCCTGTACCAGCGGTGTATCCACGTACCGGAATCTCTGGTGGGAATCCTTCTTTTCTTCGTTTTCGGGCGTCATCTCAAGCAGTGTCTTCTGATGAATCACCTCAAGCAGCTTGTCGTATACCTCATCCTCGGTGATCTCTTCATCATATGTCCCGGTCAGCTTTTCGTAAGCGGATGCCGGATCGAATCGGATATCATCAAAGGTGGGCAACTCCATCGGCACAGCAGTATGCGTTTCTGTTCCGTCCACATCCGGGAGCATCTGACCGAGCAGGTCGTAGATCTCCGTATTGGCAGAACAGGTGAGATGGACATACGGCAGTCCCAGTCCTGCTGCAATCGCTTTGGCACCTTCCGTCTTACCTGTACCTGCCGGTCCGCGCATCATGAAGTTGCGCATGGGCTGGGAGGAAGCGGTGGTTGCCTGAGCGTGACGGCAGATCTTTACGACCTCCTGGGGGATCACATACCACCCGGGAATCGTTGGAATCTGCGACTGTTCTTCGGCATTGAATTTGCGTTCTGCAAGGCTGTATTTTCCCATAAAGTCTTCCGGTTTGGTATAAACCGAAACACTGACGGGAGCAGCACCTGCCTTGAGGATCTCAAAATTACCGAGAAGAACAGATGAAGGTGAATAGACATTGCTCCTGAGATTCAATGGAGAAAGAGGCTGGATATTACCGTTGTTCTGTACCGAGATCTTAACACCGTTTTCTCCGAGTGTGGAAGAGCCTTCGATGCGGCGATACGCATTATCGCAAAGCATATATGCAGCATTTTCCGCAGCACTCATATCGGTAAAACCGTCTTTCTTGCAGTTCAGAAGAATTGTATAGTTCTCGCTGAACTCGTCATCCTCCAGAAAATATGGCATCAGAGCAAAGAACAGTGCTGCACCGCTGTTGCCGTTTTCTTTCAAAACATAGTTGGTAGACGTACCACTACTGTCCATCACGGCACACATAAATTTACCTGTGTTGCGATTGAACACAGTCACGTGCACTTCACCTGCGCGGTGACTGGGAT
>JBGVOJ010000279.1:0-1425 GCA_045126415.1 Eubacteriales bacterium
CTGAGACTACTCTGTTATCGTAAACGGCCGCAACCCAATCGTTGCTCATGACTTCCTGGGCTCCGACGTTACCGGTAAAGACCTGATCGTTGTTGACGACATGATTTCCTCCGGCGACTCCATCATCGACGTTGCACGTCAGCTCAAGGACAAGGGCGCAAAGCGCATCTTCTTCTTTGTCACCTTCGGTCTGTTCACCAACGGCTTCGAAGTTATGGACAAGGCATACGAAGAAGGTCTCTTCACCAAGTGCTTCACCACCAACCTGATCTATCAGCCGGACGGCCTCCTCGACAGAGAATGGTACGGCGAAGTCAATATGTGCAAGTACGTTGCGCTCATGATTGATACCCTCAACCAGGATCGTTCCATCAGCACGCTTCTCAACCCCGTCAAGAAGATTCACAGCATTCTCGACGCTCATAACAATTCCCAGCAGAAATAATTTTTTACCAATCACTCGGAGCAGATATGCAGAATTTCAAATATATCACCGCAAAAAAAATCAGTGAAGCCATCGGCTCGCTTGTTCCGGATGCCGGATTCACCGTGGAAGATATCGTGATCATGCTGGAGTATCCCCCGGATACTTCCATGGGGGATGTCGCATTCCCGTGTTTCCGTCTTTCGAAGCTCATGCGTATGGCTCCGCCGAAAATCGCTGCGGCTCTGGCGGAAAAGACGGCGGATTTTGAAGCCGGTGTTTCCCAGGCGGTCGGCGGTTATCTGAATTTCAAGATTTCCGACAGCTATCTTGCCGGACATGTTCTCACCGAAATCGAAGAAAAGGGCGAAAAGTACGGTTCCTCCGGAATCGGTGAAGGGAAGACGGTCGTTCTCGACTACTGTTCTCCCAACCTGATGAAGCCCTTCCACATCGGTCACCTCGGTACCACCGTTATCGGTCATTCCCTCAAGCTGCTTCATCAGTTTGTCGGCTATAACTGCATCGGTATCAACTACCTCGGTGACTGGGGAACCCAGTTCGGCAAGCAGATTGCTGCCTATAAGAAATGGGGCGACCGCGAAACCATCGAAAAGGGCGGCGTAGACGAACTTGTAAAGCTTTATGTCCGCTACAACAATGAGTGCGAAGACAATGACGCGCTCAAGGATGAAGCGAGAGCCGAATTCCATAAACTCGAAGAAGGCGACGAAGAAAACCTCGCTCTCTGGAAGTGGTTCGTGGAAGTTTCCTTCGAAGAATGCAAGAAGACCTGCGATCTTCTCGGCGTTACCTTCGAATCCTTCAAGGGCGAATCCTTCTATACCGATAAAATGCCCGCACAGGTCGAAAAGCTCCGCGAATCCGGTCTTCTGAAGCTGGACGAAGGTGCTTCCATTGTCGATCTTTCGGATTACAATATGCCGCCGTGTCTCATCCTCAAGAAGGACGGCTCCACGCTGTATCCTACCCGTGACATC
>JBGVOJ010000280.1:0-1588 GCA_045126415.1 Eubacteriales bacterium
CATGGATTTCCTCACGGGAAACGAGCATGGCATGGAGTGGATGTACCTTTATCGGGAAGGCATGGACACCTTCGGTATGGAGGTAATCGACTTCCGAGGCGGGCTGTATGCCGTCGTCTGCGGGATTGATGCCCAGTCCAATGCGGAAGAAATGGCGGCTACGGCAGTATTTATGGAAAAGCATGGTCTTGTACGGGACGACAACCGACCGGACATGGGACATATCATTGGCAATACAGAAACACAAACAGTGCTGGGGTATGAGCAGATGGACTACTGGACCCCGGTGAAGAAAAAGGAGGACACCAAATGAGTGCGAACAAACTGGAACTGGGTCAGTTCATCCACTGGGACTGGGGACAGAATTACCCTTTCAATGCGTGCATGGCAAAGCTGATGGAATGCCTCGGAGGGGACACATCCCTGTACACCTACGAATTTTTCGCCGGACTGTCCGGAGATGATTACGTCATGTGCTATGCCGACAACGAAAAATACAACGACTGCGTGTCCGTCTGCTATGATAACGAAGCATTCCTCGCACAGGTATACGGCATGATCGGGTTGGAATACCGGTTGGTGAAGTATGCGGAATGGAAAGCGGATGCGGATCTGTACTATGGTTTCGTTAAGCAGTTCATTGACCGTGGGATTCCGCTACTCTGTGCGGGTGTGGGTAACAATTTCAACTACGACCTGCTGACTTCCTATGATGACGAAACCACGGTCTGTCACCTGTCCTGTGGGGACGATGTGCAGTATGGCAGAGATATACCATTCCGGGAAATCGAATGTGATTTTGTCTTCATCGAACGCCTGCCGGAGATCACTGATCTCGCCGCTTGCTACCGGAATGCCGTGATGCAGATTCCTGCACGGATGACAGCCGATGTCACACCGAACGGCGTACATTTCGGTGCGGAAGCATACCGCAGATGGGCGGCGGATATCACAGGCGGCAGATATGACCGGTACACCGCCGAAACCTTTGAAAGCTGGGAACACTGGTGCATCTACATCTGCAATCTCGCTACCAACGGCGGTCACGGAGAGGGCTTCCTGCGCCGGGCATATGAGCTGAATCCGGAACTGACATTCATCCCGGAACTGATTGCACTGTTCCATGAGAACGATAAGGTGTGGAACGAACTGGAATCCCTTGGTGGCGGGTTCAACTGTACCATTGAAACACTGCATGACAAAGAAAAGCGTGCGGCGATTGCGGATGTGATTCTGAAACTTGCGGAAACGAATGAGAAGATTGTGAAGCTGTTGCATTGATGGAGGCATATATATGTCTGTAAAAAAACAAGTATACAAAATGATATTCAATCCTAATCAAACTACATTTGTTTCTGAAAAACAGCGGGAGATCTGGATGTATGGTTGTCACATCACACCGTTGTCGGTGTCTCTTGCAGATGTTCATGATGAAGAGACGCGAGAAGCCTGCGTACAAATATTCAGCTGCATTATGGAGATACTTACGGAGTTATACGAACATTCAGAGGAGTACCCCAACACACCCCGCTGGTATACCGGTGATTATCTGATCTGGATGCTAACGGGCAGTAAACCCATCAAACAC
>JBGVOJ010000281.1:0-5288 GCA_045126415.1 Eubacteriales bacterium
GCTTCCTTTCCGTTCTGGAACAGCTCCTGCGTCGTGAACGGAATGAAAATTGCCGTGGAGGAAGTGGTAAGTCCGCGCTGGATTTCGACCTGATTCAGACCGATGGGAAGAGAGGACATCAAGCCTTCTTCCTGCTGAAAATCGAGACGGGTGAGGATGCAGTTATACTTCTGTGCGATGGAACTTGCCTGAAATATGTTGTTTTCAAGCTGCTGCTTGGTATCGGCGACGTTCAGAACGAGGAAGGTCAGCATAAACATTCGCTCGTTTCTGCTTTGGAGGTCCTGTAACAGCTTTTTCGCTTCATTCCCGTAGGTGGCAAGGTCGGACGGGAATAGCGATAGGTAAGCCTTTGAGGTTATCTCCAGCTTTTCCCCCGCTTCACACCGGACGTGCGACTTTCACCGCATCCGGCGTTCCATCAATCAAACAGTTTTCGTAGTCTCCTTAGTCATACCATTATGAGAATTATTCAGATGATTTTGGTTCTCCAAGATGATAGGTTTCCTTTTTGCCAATGTTCTCAGCTTATTTAGCTTTGCAACTTGCTTAACATCCAATTTCAGAGCGGAGATATAGGAAAGTATCGTGTTTTCGTCGGCGGCGTGTATCAGCTCATGCACCGGGGCGAGCACCAATACCAGATTTTCATACTTATCACTGCCGCCATCAATTTTGGGTGTTTTGTGGTGGCAATGGATTTCTGAAATACACTTGAAATCTATACCCGTAACTGCACATTTTCCCCATTGGGCAGAAAACAGTGAAATACGGTTGTCCGCATATTCTGTGCTGTGGCGATAAGTAGGTGCGTTCATAAGCTGCAGCATCAGGAATGTATTTATCCGCAAATTATCGTGAATTTCGGTTCTTCCTGTTGCCGTGTACGCACATACTTTTCGTCGTTGGCTCATTGGATTTTTACATTGAACATAGCTTATGGGATAGATGGGTTCTTTGGATTGGGCTATATATTTTAGCTGCTCCGAGTTTCCATATCTTTGGAGTTCCATTTTGGTAAGGTCACGGCCTTCTTCCTTCAGACGGTGCGATTTTCCAGACTTTAATCTGTTTTTCAGAACTGTATTGACAGCTCTACCAATGTCACCGCAATCAATACTGATGTCGGTAGCAATTTGATAGTAATTCTGGATTCCCATGACCATGGAATTGAACAGTCGAACTTCTCCGGCTTCTCCACGGTCTTTTCTGGGATATTTGATGTTGCCGACCTGTTTTATGAGATTTGCCTTGGCCTTTTTGTATGCTTTATCGCACATATGCGACTGCACAACGTACTTTTTACCCTTTTTGTGTAGTTTGATTTTGAATCCAAGAAATTCAGAATAGCTTCGCCTGGTGTCAACAACTCTCGTTTTCTCCTGCGATACCTCAAGTCTCAGGCGTTCTTTCAGCCATTGCGTGACCGCAATCATGGTTCTGTCTGCCTGCTCCTTTGTCCTGCAAAAGATGCGAAAATCATCGGCATATCTTACGATATAGATTTCTTTCAGGTTTGTATTCCGCATGGCCCGGTACGCATGACTTTGTATCGGACTGTCCGAAGCGTTTTCTCTGTGGGAATAATTCTCTGTCACCGGATTGCACTGCCACTGGCTCTCAATCCAGTGGTCAAGTTCATTCAACACAACATTGGCCAGCAACGGGGAGATGATACCGCCCTGCGGTGTTCCTTTTGTTGGGTGTTCTGTGTGTCCGTCTGGCATGAGAATGGGTGCTTTGAGAATCCTGCGAATCACAAAGAGCAATTCCTTATCCCGGATATTTAGTGACCACAACTGTTTTATGAGTTTTGAATGGTCAACATTGTCAAAGAAACCTTTGATATCGAACTCAACCACATAGGGAAGCCCGGATCTCTGCATAAGTCTGTAAACTGCGGCTATGGCATTTTCCACTGACCTGTTAGGGCGGAAACCATAGCTGTTATTGCTGAATCTGGCTTCACAGATTGGCTCCACGACTTGCTTGATACATTGCTGTATCAGCCTGTCCCAGATGCAGGGGATTCCCAGCGGCCTTGTGCTTCCATTGGGTTTCGGGATTTCTTTTCTTCTTACACTTCTGGGGGTATAGCCGTTTTTGCCTCCTTTTACGATTTTACATACTCTGGCTGTGACTTCATCTGCGGTAAGTTTACCAATGTCTGAAATCTTCAGCTTGTCCGTTCCCGGTGTGAAACTGCCGGAATTGGATTTGATATTTCTGTACGCCAGTAGGATGTTTTCTCGTGAGAGAATTACATCCATCAGACTGTCAAACATTTCTCCTGCCTGACTTTTGGCATACAAATCATCGAAAGTATGCTGCATATCGTAATATTCTGCGTGACGGAGGTATTCTACGCATTTGTTTTTTGGGTGCTTCTCATTTGGCATTAGGCATCACTCTCCTTTATGGCGAGTGACTTCTTTTTGTCATACTCGCAATCCTAATTGCGACTAAGTGCTAATTGACTGTTTGACTGACTTGAGGCCATTCCTCTGTTTTCTTCTTTTTCGCAGAAAACGTCATAGGTTCGACCTCTGCTTTTCACCAGCAGTTCGGATGCTTATAGTTCTTCGTCATCCTATATTTTCATGGAAAATACCTGCTGCCTTTCCTCGTTCCAACAATCCTATCTATACATATACCTTTAGGTCTCCGCTTTAAGCCTGCCAGCTGGAACACGCCTGTAACGTGCTGTGGTGTTTCATAACATAAATTTTTACTCCACCACACTGACCAGCGATTAACGCTACCGGCACATTTCTATGCCGTCATGGTATAGACCCGTACATTCGCGGTTTTCGTCAGTCATATATTTCAGACATTCTGACCATGGGTATTTTATAGACCTCCGGCCTATAGGTAGCACCGTCCACCTCTGGACAGCTTTCGTGGGGGCTGGTAATTATCCAGCAGACCTTACGGCTACTCTCAGCCGACTTCACCGAGCTTCTGACAAATCGCATTTCTGCTGAGATGCCAGTCGGAGTATTAAGGGGGCGTTTCTGGGCGTTACCCTGTCATTCCACCACTTGGATTGTTAGTTCTCCTAACTTTGGAATTTTTTTCTTTTTGTTAGTGCCTGATTTTGTTCTTCAACTATGAAGAATTTGTTCAGGAACGAGTCGCACTAATGTCCATGTCGTAACCAGCGCGCACAGCCTTTTTCTGTTCCTCGATTTTGGATTTATCCAAATCTGTGATCTTGCGCTTGACCGTCTTGATGGCATTGACCTGATCCATGGACTGCACATGGAGATTGACGATGATGCTGCTCTCCATATCAAGAAAGTCTGCCAGCATACGGTCATTCAGCTCCGGTGCTAAAATCTGCACGAAGCTGACCGCGCCGAGCTTCTTGCCCATGCCGAAATATCTTCCTTTGGAAAACTCAAAGGAAGACGGGGCGATGAAGTCCTTCACGGACAGTCCGCTCGGAACCAGCCAGTCCCAGGAAAACCGGAACGGTTCCTGCTCGTCGATATGAAGCAGACCGTGCATCATTTCCAGACGTTCGTACCCGTTCAGCGGTTCGGCGGAAACTCCGAGACGCTTGAAATTGTTCAGAATGTCCGTTTCCACACGTTCCAGACGGAGCTTGGCGGTTTTTACGTTGTTTGCTTCGATGGAAAACGTGAGATATTTCGTTTTCATCAGACCGTTGTTTCCTTTGGAAAGCTGATTCCGGAGCATATCGGTGTATTCCGTGCGGATGGGGTCAAACTCATCCCCCTGCAGGGGAATATTGATATGCTCATAGGAATTCTCACGGTTCGCGGATCGGTTGATGAAGGAAAGCTGAAACTTGATGGAGGAATCGAAATAGTTGAGAAAGTCGCACCACCCGTCAAAGATAGCGGACTTGTCCTCGTTGGTGTTCAGCATATAGTTGATATCCGCAAAACGGATGGTTTTCGTGTAGGTATTGTCATTGACGCGGCAGATTCCGTCGGGGAACATCCGCTGAAACGGAATACTGTCCTGTGCGGACATCCTGTTTTTGTCTTTTACTTTGTTTTTGGCAATAATCGCTTCAATCTGTTTTCGTTCACTTCGAGTCAGCGTTTTTGCCATGCAGTACGGTATACACCTCCCGGTCAAGTTTGTCCTGCCGTTCGAGGGCAGTGTAGAAATTATTGGTTATGTACGGCCGCCGTTTCGGACGGAGGAACAGGACGTTTGCCATGTTCCGCGCCACTTTTTCAAGCGGCTGACCGTTTCGCTCAAACATCGCCAGAAGAAAAAACGGCAGCATCACGAATACCATGAGGAGAGCTGCTGTACTTGTTCCGATATGCGGTTTGAGAAAGAAAAACAGCGGCACACCGAGAAGCGCACCGCCGCCGAAACAGACAAGCTGCCGTTTCGTAAGGTTGAAGAGAAATTTTGTTTTGACGCTGGTTAAGTCTTTGGGGACGGGAACGTATGCGATGCTAGATCACCTCCGAAATATAAGAAAGCACCTACCATTCCGATAGATGCTTTCAGCCGTTATTCTTCCAGCAGAAAATCCGTCAGTTTCCGGATTTTGATGCCGTCTTCAGTAAGTTTGTTTTCACTGTCGCCCACAAGAACAATTTTTTCATAATTGTCACGGATCATTCGCAGCGGAGCCAGTTCACGTTCTCTTGTCTCAGGAGCAGCCATGGTTTCCGTAACCTGAATATATTTTTTCTCATCCGATCTGGTTGCGATAAAGTCTACTTCTTTTTCTCCGACTTTTCCGACCGCTACATCATATCCCCGGCGAAGCAGTTCAAAATATACGATATTTTCCAGACAGTGTCCGGTATCACTGCCGCGGAAACCGAGCAGATAATTTCGAAGACCGATATCCACGATATAGAATTTACTCAGAGTCCGCAGATATTCTTTGCCCTTGATGTCAAATCGTTTGATTTCATAGAAGACATATGATTCCAGAAGCGCGCCGATGTATGCTTGAAGGGTCTGTATTGCAGGTTTTCCGCGCCGTTTATCGTTGTCAAGCAGATTTTCGTTTACCAATGTATTACCGATGGAGTTCATGGAAGTGCTGTTGCCGATATTGTCGGCGAGGAACATAATGATTTTCCGCAACAAATCCGGATCGGTGATCTGACGCTGACCGCGCCGACGTTCACGCTCCAGAATATCACGGATCACCACGGTGGAATAGACACCATCAAGAAGAGTAAGAGCCTTATCGGTATCCAGACCGATATCTGCAATCCCAGGCATACCGCCGAATTTCATATAGGCGTCAAACAGTTCGGATATGTCGTACATTTCGCCGCCCG
>JBGVOJ010000282.1:0-1699 GCA_045126415.1 Eubacteriales bacterium
CGCTTTTCACGCCATGCATTGGAAAGTGCTTTCGCTTCCGCGGAATCCTATATAGGCTATATCCGTTTATCCGATGGCATTTTCCTCACCGGATATTGAATTCTGCCATGTGGTGATCTCTTCCTTCATTCTTTTGCTTACTTCGGTTACTTCTGCTTCAAAAAAGGAAAACGGAATACATACATCCCGTTCCCACATCTCTTTTTCCGATACCAGGAGACAAGGGATCATACCGATCTCCGGAAGTTCTTCTGCTGTGCGTACCACGTTGATGAACAGTTGATTGGTACTGTCGCCGTGCCTGCTGCGGAAACGAAGCCATGTCCGAGGCGTATGGATATCCCGCAGATAGGCTTTCCCGCCCAGTCTTGTCCGACGCAGAGTTTCTTCCAAACCTTCCATCCAGTAGAGCAGACTCACATCATACGGTATCCTGCTGTCTTTGCCGTGATACCAGAGACCGTATTCCTCTTTTCCCATCCGGAACCGAAGCATACCGTACACTGCCCCGCCCGCCGGATCGGCAAACTGCTTTTCCGGTTCGGCGATGGCGTAATCGATGCGAAACAGATCGTCTCTGGCGTTCTCTGTGACCGCATCCATATCCAGGCCGTACACATCCCGATAAATCTGCAGACGGCGCACGGTATACCGGCTTTCCCATAAAACCGGATCGGCATCCGCCGGCAGCGGAAGTTCCTGCAGGGCGTACACCTCATAGCGCGGTTTGGTATCCGCCAGGGTTCTGATCAGCGTATACAGGCGATTCCCCATGGGTAGGACATCAACGGTGCAGCAATGGGGTATCGCAGGCAATGTCAGCAAAACGTCCAGCGTATCCTTGTCCAGCAGATACGATTCCTTCCGGCTGACAGCAATTCCAAGACACAGATTTTCCGTTACATCGATCACCTCGCGGATACCGGGACGTTCCGCTGTAACCAGCCCTTTTTGGGCAGACATAGCCACCAGCTTTTTATCTCCTGTCACGGCAAGCAGGGTGTTTTCCGATACAAGCAAATTTCGGGTATGCCGGATCCGGTTTTTCCAGACAAGCCTGCCGCTGAGCACATCATACGCGCGGATTCCGTTTTCCCATCCCTGCAGAAAAAATTTTGTTCCGTCCATGGACAGGGTCAGTCCATGGAAACTGCCGTACGACCAATCTTCCAGTCCCGGATGGGTAATCCTGCGGCTGTCCTGAAACTGAAATGTGAAATCCCCCGGATCCTTCCGGTCGGTTTCGGGATTATATTCGCCGCCGCTGTACAAGGTTTCATTTACCATACCGTAAGCATACACGGTTCGTACACCGTTTTTCCACTGCCTGTATTTCATGTTGTTTTCTCCATTCTCTGTACATTATTTTTTACTATACCACATCCCTGTAAAGATTTCAAGAACAATATACAGCATCTATCGTACAACTGACAATCTGCAATACATCCGGAGCAAAATTGTATTTTATTCTATTATCACGGCATTTTCTCTATCCACACTGTTCCCGGATATGGTATAATACAGACAGCAAATCCATCTTCCAAGGAGGAACTTCCATGCGTTACGACGCTTCTCTGATCCAGCTGACGGACAGTCTGCAGAAAAACGATTCCATGTATTCGCTGATCTGTCTTTCTGCGGTGAAATTGAATCTTTCCCTGAGCGGTACCCGTTGTTTTCTGGACGGAAAATATCTGCT
>JBGVOJ010000283.1:0-1566 GCA_045126415.1 Eubacteriales bacterium
CCGTCCAGGAGGGCTTTGGCATCAACGGCAGAGAGCATCACGCCCTGTTTGTCGGCAGTGATCTCGTAATGGACGGGCTTTTTCTGCATCGCCGGAGGTTCGCCGATCCAGAGACAGCAGTCCTGTCCCGCAGGAAGAAGACGTACATCCAGCACGGATGCGGTCTTCGCGAAGCTGTTCCAGAGGCATTTCATCCGCTCGATCATGGAGGAAAGACGGTTTTCGGAAGCATCGGGAACCGTGACATAAGCCGTCACGCGGCTGCCGAACGAATAGCGGACGTCCGGCGTTTCAAGGATGGATTCCGGTCTCGGGTATAAGTTCGTCAGATACATAAAATGTCACCTCGTTATTTTCGGATAGCCTGAATGGTCGTTTTGATCTGGTTCATCTTTTGGGTGAATCGTCCGTCGCGCGGAGTCAGCGGAATTCCTGCCGCTTCCGCAATGGCTTCGGCGGTTTCGGAGATGGTCATATCGTCATTGGCAATACGGTTTTCGAACACCGGATCGTCAAACGCCGTGTAACAGCGTCCGATCTGCTGCCATGCCCACGAATTTTCGAATTCTCCGCGGGATGCAAGGCGTTTTTTCACCGTATCCGCCGACGGATACAGCAGAAAATGCCGGAGATCGACACCGTTTTCCCGGACGGCGGTAATGATTTCGTGATAATACTGCGCATTTACGAGAGTCATGGGGACGATCACGGTTCCCTCATACTTCGCGGCGAGATGCAGGAGCATATCCCGGTTGACGCTGCGCCAGAGGGGTTCGTCCTGAAAATTGTCCGCCTGCAGGGATTTCGGCTCGTTTGCGCGGATCCAGTAGCCGACGTTTTCGGGGTCGTACACGAAGGAATCCGGAATTCTGCGGTGCAGTTCGGCGGCAGTCTGCGTCTTTCCGGAGCCGAAGGTACCGTTGATCCAGAGAATCATGGGTGAATCTCCTTCCGTGATGGAATTAATAAGCAATCATATCCGCGAATTCTTCGAGAACGCCGAAATCCCACAGCATACGTCCGATGACGTACTTGTTGCGGATGTCCTTCGCCATGAGGAAGGCTTCGCGGAGTTCGTTTTCCGTCAGTCCGAATTCCTTTCCGGACACGGGATGTCCGATGGACACAAAGAATTCACGCAGTTTTTCGGAGGTCGGAAGTTCGCCCGCAATACGCTTTATTTCATCCCAGTTTGCGAGGATTTTGTCAAGACGTACGGCGTGCTTCGCTTTGTCGTATTTCTTCTCTTTCCGTTCACCGGCGATCATCGCTTCCGCACCGTGTCCGAGCTGTTCGCGGAGGTGTTCAAACCATCCGTCAAGGGAGAACGCGTCAACGTACGCAAGTGCTTTTTCCTTGTCAGGCGTGAGCCGCATCAGCTTTTCGTACGCCTGAACGGTGAGCAGGGTCGCCATACCGCACTGGATGCCGTGGAGGTCGGCGGGTGTGCCGAATTCGAGTGCGCGCATATCGATGATGTGGGAGATATAGTGTTCCATGCCGGACGCCGGCCGGGAGATTCCAGCGTAATTCATGGCAAGTCCGGACATGACAAGACCTTCGGTC
>JBGVOJ010000284.1:0-4703 GCA_045126415.1 Eubacteriales bacterium
GGGAACCGAAGGTAAAAACTTCGGTTCCCTGTTTTATCGAAAAAACAAAAAATAATAAAATTAATTTAGAAAAAAAGTATTGACAAACCGATGTATCTGTGATATAATATAACCGTTCCGGAGGCATAGCTCAGCTGGTTAGAGTACTTGCTTGACATGCAAGGGGTCACTGGTTCGATTCCAGTTGTCTCCAGATAAAATAATGCTGATAATCGTGAAATCATGGTTGTCAGCTTATTTTTTTATTATTTCTCACAACAAAGAAAAGGCTTGTCCCTAAAAATAAGACAAGCCTTTTCTTTATTGTTATGAAAGTCAGATTGCTGCAAGAGCCTGTTCCAGATCGGCGATGATGTCATCTGCATCTTCGATACCGACGGAGAAACGAACCAGTTCAGGGTTGACACCGCATGCTACAAGCTGTTCATCAGTGAGCTGACGATGTGTTGTGGATGCCGGATGGAGCACACAGGTTCTCACGTCTGCAACATGTGTAACGATTGCAGCGAGCTTCAGACCGTTCATGAAGTCCACAGCCGCCTCTCTGCCCCCTGCGATACCAAAGGAAACAACGCCGCTGGAACCGTTCGGGAAATACTTCTGTGCGAGATCATAATACTTGTTGGACTTGAGACCGGGATAATTGACCCATGTGATCTTCGGATGTGCTTCCAGATATTCCGCGACTTTCTGAGCGTTTTCACAGTGACGGCGGACACGAAGTTCCAGCGTTTCCAGACCGAGTTCAAGCAGGAAGGAGTTGAATGCCGACGGAATGGAACCGAGATCACGCATGAGCTGTGTGGTTGCCTTGGTGATATAAGCTGCTTTACCAAAGCGTTCGGTATAGGTAACGCCGTGGTAGGATTCGTCGGGAGTGCAGAGCCCCGGATATTTGTCAGCGTGAGCCGTCCAGTCGAAATTGCCGCTGTCAACGATAGCGCCGCCTACGCTGCTGGCATGACCG
Source organism: Eubacteriales bacterium (assembly GCA_045126415.1). Taxonomy (GTDB): domain Bacteria; phylum Bacillota; class Clostridia; order Oscillospirales; family CAG-272; genus UMGS1696. The sequence continues at coordinate 968 of JBGVOJ010000284.1, forward strand.
TCCATGTATTTGGTAGTGGAATGGGTGACGATATCCGCACCATACTCAAACGGTCTGCAGTTAATGGGGGTCGGGAAAGTATTGTCAACGATGAGCGGAACGCCGATCTTATGTGCTGCGTTTGCGAAAGTTTCGATGTCCAGTACGGTCAGCGCGGGATTGGAAAGGGTTTCCGCGAACACACATTTGGTATTCGGCTTGGCAGCAGCGATGATTTCTTCTTCCGTGGACTCCGGAGAGATGAAGGTAACATCAATACCGAGCTTGCGCATGGTAACGTCAAGCAGATTGAAGGTACCGCCGTAAATTGCAGCGGAAGAAACGATGTGATCACCGGCGCCTGCAATATTGAACATTGCATAGAAAGATGCTGCCTGACCGGAAGAGGTAAGGATAGCAGCAACACCGCCTTCGAGTTCGGCGATTTTCTTCGCTACCGCATCATTGGTCGGGTTTGCGAGGCGAGTGTAGAAATAACCGTCTTCTTCAAGGTCGAAAAGACGACCCATCTGGTCTGCATTTTCGTACTTGAAAGTTGTACTTTGATAGATGGGCAGGATTCTCGGTTCCCCGTTTTTCGGGGTGTAGCCGCTCTGCACACACTTTGTTCCGATTTTGTATGCCATTTTTATACTTCCTTATATCAGAAAAATCAGATTATTCCGGCTTGTAGCTGCCCTTGAGGGAAACTACGCGGTTGAAGGTGTTTTCGTTCTTGGAATCCTTTGCAAAGTAACCGATTCGTACGAACTGGAACTTATCTCCCGGTTTGGCGTCTGCGAGTGCAGGTTCAACCTTGACGTTTTCCAGTGTAACCGCAGATTCGGGATTCAGGAAGTCAATATAGGTCTTACCTTCCGGAAGTTCGTTCATATTTTCTTCGGTGAACAGACGGTCGTAGAGAACGACGGTGGTGTCCTGTGCATACTTTGCGGACAGCCAGTGGATGGTACCCTTGATCTTGCGGTCAGTGGGCGTACCAATACCGGTTTCCAGATCTGCCGTGCAGTGGATTTCCGTTACATTGCCGTTTCCATCGTGTACGATTTCGCCGCACTTGATGATATAGGAACCCATGAGACGGACTTCGCTGTTCGGCTTGAGGCGGAAGAACTTCGGCGGCGGAACTTCGGCAAAGTCGTCCGCATCGATGTATATTTCGCGTGTGAACGGAACTTCACGCTTGCCTGCGTTTTCGTCGTTCGGGTTGTTCGGGATTTCAAAATATTCTACCTTATCTTCCGGATAGTTGTCAATGATGAGTTTGATCGGCTTGAGAACCGCAATGCGGCGTTCAGCCTTCATGTTGAGTTCTTCACGGACACAGTGTTCGAGAAGACCGATGTTGACCATGCTGTTTGCCTTAGCGACGCCGATTCTGCCGATGAAGTCGAGGATGGATTCGGGAGTATAACCGCGTCTGCGGAGACCACAGAGAGTGGGCATTCTCGGGTCATCCCAGCCGTCAACGATGCCGTTTTCGACGAGATAACGGAGGTATCTCTTGGAGAGAACGGTGTTGGTGATGTTCAGACGGGAGAATTCGATCTGACGGGGAGTGGACGGAACACTGCAGTGTTCGATAACCCAGTTGTAGAGAGGACGATGGTCTTCGTATTCCAGAGAGCAGAGGCTGTGTGTGATATGTTCAAGAGCGTCCTGAATCGGATGAGCGAAGTCGTACATCGGGAAGATGCACCACTTGGTTCCCTGTCTGTGGTGTTCAATGTAACGGATACGGTACAGAACGGGGTCACGCATGTTGAAGTTACCGGATGCGAGGTCGATTTTTGCACGGAGTGTATACTTACCTTCCGGGAATTCGCCGGCTCTCATGCGGCGGAAGAGGTCAAGGCTTTCTTCCATCGGACGGTCACGGAACGGAGAGATTGCCGGATGGGTGAGGTCGCCGCGGTATTCCTTGAACTGTTCGGGAGTGAGTTCACAAACGTACGCGTCGCCGTTCTTGATGAGCTCTTCAGCGAGTTCATAGGTTTTTTCAAAATAGTCGGAACCGTAGTAGAAACGATCGCCCCAGTCGAAGCCGAGCCAGTGGATGTCTTCCTGAATTGCGTCAACGAATTCGGTGTCTTCCTTGGCGGGGTTGGTGTCGTCCATACGGAGATTGCAGAGACCGCCGTACTTTTCAGCGGTACCGAAGTCAATGATCAGGGCCTTGCAGTGACCGATGTGAAGATAACCGTTCGGTTCGGGAGGAAACCGGGTGTGGATTTTCTCTACCTTGCCGGCAGCGAGATCTTCGTCAATGAAGTCATGGATGAAATTGGAAGTGTTTTCTGCCATAGTTTTTTCCTCATTATATTTTATAATAGAATCGTGAAGGGCGGATGGTTTTCATAATCGATTGCTCATACTGGTGGGCTTCGGACTGTCCCGACATGAAAACCACCTCCTTTCCGAATGAATGAGCGATGAGATTATAATGCGGCGAGCATTGCGTCAATTCTTGCGAACATTTTGTCCCTACCGAGAATCTGCATAACCGCGTACATATCAGGAGAATTGAGCTTGCCGGTGACAGCAACGCGGAGGAACATGGAGATATCACCGACATTTCCCTTGAACGCTGTGGGATCAGCCTTGTAAGCCTTCATATCTGCGGTATAACCGAGGGATTCGCCGATCTGCTGGATTTTGCCGAACCAGGTGTTCATGTCGTCCGCCGGATCGAAAGTTTCCTTGAACGCGGTGAGCGTTGCCTTGATGTCCGCCTTGTCAAACTTTTCGTCATATGCGTCTTCGATGGTGAAGTAATCGTCATAGAAGAATCCCATGTAGGGCTTTGCGTCCTTCCAGACTGCAAGGTCCTTTCTAGGTTTCTTGCCGCCGCGGCCGATGGCGAGAATTTTTGTTGCAAATTCAGGATCTGCCGAGAGCTTTGCACCGAAATCGGGATCGAATTCGTTTGCCCATTCGGTAAGCAGAGTGTATACTTTGGCAGCATCCATCTTGCAGATGACATTCTTGGACACGTCGGTCAGCTTTGCGTAGTCAAAGAGGCTTCCCGCGGGATTGAGCTTCTTCGGGCTGAACTTGAAAGAATCAGCGGATGCGTCGGGATTTGCACGTCTCCAGTCTTCAAAGTTGGAGTTGAGAAGGGTCATGATATATTCGTAAACGGCGTCAACCGGGAAGCCTTCTGCCTTATAATAGGTGAGAGCAAGTTCCGGGTCTTTTCTCTTACTGAGCTTGCGCTTGGAGGTGCCGTCCATCTTCATAAGCGGACCGATGTGAACATACTTCGGGAGCTTGAAGCCCAGAGCGTTGAACAGCTGGATATGGAACGGAAGCGTAGGCAGCCATTCATCACCGCGTACAACGTGGGTTGTTCTCATCAGGTGATCGTCCACAGCATGTGCGAAATGATAGGTGGGGATACCGTCGGATTTCAGAAGAACATGGTCGATGTCGTTTTCGGTAATGGTCAGCTTGCCTTTGACAAGGTCGTCAAACTTGAACTGATTTTCAATGCTGCCGGTACTGCGGAAACGGAGAACCCACGGATTGCCTGCATCGAGCTGAGCCTTGATTTCTTCGATTGTACGGTCACGCCAGATCGCGTACTTACCGTAATAACCAGTTGTTTCCTTGTTTGCTTCCTGCTGTTCACGCATTGCGGTGAGTTCTTCTTCGGTGCAGAAGCAGGGATATGCCATTCCTTCGGTAATCAGCTTCTTTGCAAATACGTGATAAATTTCCGCACGTTGACGCTGAC
>JBGVOJ010000285.1:0-4036 GCA_045126415.1 Eubacteriales bacterium
CACCACACCCAAGCTGTCGTCTTCCATCACACGCTCCATCAATGAAGCGCAGGTTTCTTCATCAAAGAAGCCAAAGTAGACAGCCAGAATATTGCCGTGCTTGCGGTAGTAGCGCTTTCCCACATTCTGAGGCATCCACTCACCTATCAGGTCCTCCCGAGTGAGGGTATTAAGGCCTTCAAAGAACAGCCCCCGCTCCTCATCGTACAAGTTTTCCCGAATAGCTCTACGCAACCGCTCCAGTCGATTTTCGTACTGCTCTGCCATAGCGTTCGCACCCAGCAGCTTGTAAATCTTCACCGCAGTCTTCAGCGCGCCGTAATAATACAGGTTCATGCAGGTCTGCCCCAACGCTTTGGGCGGGTGGTGCATATTGATGCCGTCCGGCACCAGCCAATCGATGAACATATAGTCCGGCGGATTTTCGATCAGTCCGTTGTCTCCGATATAGGTGCGGAAGCGTTCCAGAAGGAGAGTCAGGGCGTCTTCGCAGTCGGCGAGAAGGGCAGTTTCACCGGTGATGCGGTACATATCCCACAGCATCTGTACCCAGATCAGGGAGTAGGTGGTATGGAACATACGGCCGTCGTTGTACCGGAGGAGCTGTGCCGTCCGGCGTACGTCGAAGACGGACAGTCTCTGATCGCCGAACGTGAACGCGGTCATCAGGGATTCGATATAGTAGTCCCCGGTGCAGGCCATCGGCTCGCAGTGACTTCCGCTGTCCAGATGCAGTGTCTGACGGCAGTATTTCAAGGTGTGGGCGCAGACATTCAGTACCTGATTCATTTCTTCATCGGAAGTAGCGGTGACAGCTTCTTCCGATACGGGATAATGTGATACAACAAACGCTGCGTGGATGACGGCATCGGTATCTCCTTCATTGTGGGCGATGATACGGATTCTGCCCGCACTGCGGAGGGCGAAACCGCGGTAGCTATCGTCATGGGTGAAGGTGAATTTTTCACCGCCGCCGGAAGTTCCGAGTTCCATGAGCTGATACTCTACGTGCAGAATTCCCGTAGTTTCCACGTTCAGTGCGGGATATCCGGCATAGATCATATCGAGCGGCAGGAGGACATCGACTTCTCCACCTGCAGGAACGACGATCGCTTCCCCGCCTTCGGGGACGATCTCCGTTTCGGTGCACGGAGGAATCGGAGAAGTCAGGCTGTGCCAGACGTTCGTGATCCGCTGCGCATTCACCGGTTTCTGCAGCTCCATACGGCTGTCATAACGGCCGGGTGTAGTGTGGGCGGTCAGCAGGGTGATCTGCCATGTTTCGTCGGTCAGCAGAACGGTTTTTGTTCCGTCCGCGAAACGGATGTGCGCGGTCAGGAAGAAGCCGCCACGTCCCTGCGAAAATTCAAACATCCGCACCGGCAGCATACGGACAATGGCGGAAAAGTCAAGGATTCCTTCCGCAAGTCCGGGATGATTGCTGTCCAGAACAGTTTCGTAAGCATAATGCTGGGGACGTACGCGCTCGTTGGAAAGAAAATCTCCGCCGACGGAAGCCGGACCGGTCAGTTCGTACTGTCCGTTGACATAAAGGCGGAAAAAGGTGTCTCCGCTGGTACGGATATGGACGGAAGAGATCGGTTTGTTCAGCCGGTACTGCTTTTCGCAGCGGACGACGGTATAATGGCCGGATTCCTTTGCATTTCCGTACATGCTGGTATGGAGGGTGGTCTGATGTTCCGGATAGGCTTCGGCGGGAAGCCAGATCCATTGTTCAATCGGTTCAAACTGCATAATGGTCTCCTTTTTGGGAAATGATGTGTATTTCAGCTGATGATTTTGGGCAGCTTGTGATAGGATAAGTATAGCACGTCGGACGGATGAAATCAATATTGTCAAATGGATTTGATAAACTGCTATACTGTTCCGGGAAATATGCTCATGCTTGGGACGGATCAGAGTCTGAGATGCGATAAGGAGTTGGAAAAGTGATTTTTCTCCTCATCGAACACACATTAATTCAGGAAAAGCTCTCTTTCGCTTTATAAGAAGCAGAAGAGAGCTTTTGTACAGGAATGAGCTGAGCGGTTAACGCGTGTAACCGAGATAGACGATCATGTTGGTTTCTTCGCGGTTTGCGAAAACATGATACGGGATCATCCGCAGACGTACCGGTTCAAATACGGGATCCAGCGGATAGTACAGAGCATTGTTCGGGATCGGACGGGGATACTCTGCGAACGCCGGATGCGCGGCATGGTTCGGATGGTCGATGCGGCGTTTACCGTTCCCGGTGAAGACGGGACAGCCGCAGGTACCGCAGATTTCCATCTGCCAGTCTGCCTTGCTGGGATCTGTGTTGAAATACAGAGAATGAACATCACCGTCATGGTCGAGACCTTCCGCACAGTATACCAGAGGCCCGTACTGGAGAACAGCCTTGTCGAGGTTTTTATATACGCCGACAGCGGACTGCATCAGGGTGGGAACCATCGTGAACGTGATGCGGATGTTGCCGTCGCCTTCGAATTTTGCGTATCCCTTTTCCATGGTGTACACACGGTCAGCGGTGAAGGAAGGACACCAGTCGGGAATACGTACATAGACCGCATCGGTATTTTCCGCAGTGATGATTACTTCACCATCCACGGGATAATGGGTAGACTGGGTGACTTTCATGCCGTCCTGTTCAAAGGTGCTGTCACCGAACTGGCTTACCCATACATTTTTGTCTTCCCAGCTGTAGAAGTACTGTCCGAGGGAGGAAAGTACACGGTTCAGGTTGGGAGGACAGCAGGAACAACCGAAGACCTTCTGACGGCGGGTGATGGGATAACGTCCACCCTGCTTTTTGTAGTTGTCCAGATGAATCTCGAGAGGATTTTCGTAGAAGAACGCGTCACCGGAAAGGGACAGACCGGAGAGCATACCGTTGTACAGTTCCTTTTCAATGGTGTCGGCATATCTGGCGTCATGTTCGATGCCAAACATCCGGTGTGCAAAGAAAATCATGGCAATGGACGCACAGGTTTCCGTATATGCCTGATCGTTGGGCATGTCGTAAGGGATAGTGAACGCTTCTCCGTGGCAGGTGGAGCCGAGACCGCCGGTGATGTACATTTTGCCGTAGACCATGTCTTCGTACAGACGGCGGCAGGCGTTCAGAAGAGCTTCATCTCCGGTTTCACCGGCGAGGTCGGCCATCGCAGTATAAAGATATCCTGCACGGACGGAGTGACCGACGGCGGAGAACTGTTCCCGGACGGGCAGATGAGACTGAACCTGCTTGTCTCTGGCACCCCATTTGTGGGGATCATCTTCTTCCGGACAGGTACCGCGGGTGTTGATGAAGTATGCGCAGAGATCCAGCCAGTCTTTATTGCCGGTACAGCGGTAGAGACGGTACAGTGCCAGTTCGATCTCTTCATGACCGGGGGTTTTGAATGCGGGTTTCGGTTCTGCGGTGCCGTCCATAAATACGGCTTTGATGTAAGCGGCGTACTTTTCGGCGATCTTCAGGAAGCGGTCACGTCCGGTAGCTTCAAAATAAGCAACAGCCGCTTCGATCATATGACCGGCACAGTACAGTTCATGCCAGTCGCGGTTGGTGAAACGCTTGTCCGGGTTGACGACAGTGAAATGGATATTGAAATAACCGTCTTCGCCCTGATTCTTTTCGATCTCATCGATGAGAGCTTCCACCTGTGCTTCCAGTTCGGGGATATTCTCGCGGGACAGAACGTAGGCAGCACCTTCCATCCACTTGACAACATCGGAGTCCCAGAAAATGTGAGGCTGGTTGGGCATTCCCTCTTTCCAGTTGCACTTGAAAGCTTCGATCCGTCCGGTCTCGTCGAAACGCTTGTAAACAGCGGGGATCGTTACGTCACGGTTCAGGTCTTCCTTCTGCTTCCAGAAGCCGCCGGTCAGCCGCACGGTACGGTAGTCGTTTTTCATATGCAGTATCTCCTTTGGAATTTATGTAAAATACTTCTGTAGATACTATAGCAGATTTACACCGTTTTTTCAAGAGGAAATCGATAATACATAGGAAGAACTCCCCCGATCTGTTGTT
>JBGVOJ010000286.1:0-1400 GCA_045126415.1 Eubacteriales bacterium
AGAATCCGATTCTCGGCGTACTGGCTGGTGCGGTTCTGACGGGTATCATCCAGTCCAGCTCGGCGTCCGTCGGTATCTTGCAGGCACTTGCTTCTACCGGTCAGGTTTCCTACGGTGCGGCGATCCCGATCATCATGGGTCAGAACATCGGTACCTGTGTGACGGCACTTCTGTCCTCCGTCGGCGCGACCAGAAACGCGAAGCGTGCGGCGTTCGTACACCTGAGCTTCAACGTGATCGGTACGGTCGTATGGCTGGCGGTCTTCAGTATTGTTGACCTGCTCATCCATCCGGCACTGCTCGACGCATCCGCGGAAGCGTTCGGTATTGCGATCGCACACTCGATCTTCAACATTCTCTGTACAGTCCTCCTTCTGCCGATGTCCGCTCTGCTGGAAACGCTCGCAAACAAGATCATCCGCGAACCGGCGAAGAAGGAAAAGGTCGCGGAACTCGACGAACGTCTTCTTGCGACGCCTCCGATCGCGCTGGAACGCTGCTCGGTGGTTGCCGGTGATATGGCAAAGGTTGCGGCGCACGGGATGAAGGACGCGCTGATGTCGATCACGAGCTACAACAAGACGCTGGAAGAATCGGTATTCGAAAGCGAGGACAAGTGTGACCATTACGAAGACATCCTCGGCACATACCTTGTCAAGCTGAGCGGCAGCCTGTCCGGGCAGGACAGTAACGAAGCGGCAAAGCTGCTGCGCATCATCGGGGATTTCGAACGAATCTCCGACCACTCGAAGGACATTGTGGGCGCGGCGGAAGAAATGCGCGAAAAGAATATCGAATGGTCCGAATCGGCAAGTCATGAACTGGAAGTTCTGACGCATGCCCTCCGCGAGATCGTCGATCTGACACTCGATGCCTTCTCAAACGACAATATGGAATCTGCGCAGAAAGTTGAACCGCTCGAACAGGTCATCGACGCATTGAAGGAATCCCTCCGCGTCCGCCATATCGAACGTCTCCAGCGCGGCGAATGCACCATCGAAGCGGGCTTCATCTGGACGGACCTCCTGACCGCGATGGAACGTACCTCCGACCACTGTTCCAACATCGCCGGCTGTGTCATCGACATCGCAATGGGCAACATGAACCTGCACGAATCCCTCCGCGCCGTCAAAGCCGGAGACCCCGAATACAATCCCCTCCACGCAGAGTTTGTGGAAAAGTACAGAATTTAATAGGGATTTTTGTGGGGAAAAACTTTTTGAAAAAAGTTTTTCCCCACACCCCTTTTCAAAAACTTTCAAACGAAAAAAAATGACATTGCTGGGTGCAGATTTGAAGTAAAAAACGTACTGTAAGCTGATAAAATTTACAGTACGAACGATTTGCACAAACTATGTCATTTTTTTCGTCTGAAAGTTTTTGAAGGTGGGGTTTGGGGA
>JBGVOJ010000287.1:0-6788 GCA_045126415.1 Eubacteriales bacterium
CAAGAATTACGCCCAGAGAATATTCCCCGGGCGCGTATATTCTCTTGAAGGAACGACCTTTTCGGGGCGTCAGATTGCCATGATTTCCTTTTCCTTGGCAGCGGTAATGGTTTCGATTTCCTTGATGAACTTGTCGGTCATGTCCTGAATGGTCTTGTCGGACTGCTTCTGTTCGTCTTCGGTCATTTCGCTGTTCTTCTTCATCGCCTTGCTCTTGTCGTTTGCTTCGCGGCGGATGTTGCGAATCGCAACCTTTGCGTCTTCGCTGTACTTTACAAGAGACTTCTTGATTTCCTTACGGCGTTCTTCGGTGAGCTGCGGGAATACAAGACGGATAATCTTGCCGTCATTCTGGGGAGTGATGCCGATATCGGAAGCGAGGATCGCCTTTTCGATGTTCTTGAGGGTGGAAGCATCCCACGGCTGAATGGTAAGAGTCTTGGGGTCGGTAACCTTTACTTCTGCCATCTGGGTAATTGCGGTCGGAGATCCGTAGTAGTCAACGGTAACCTTGGAAACAACGGCGGTGCTTGCGCGGCCTGCACGGATAACGGAGAGGTTTTCTTCGTAAACCTCAATCGACTTTTTCATTTTTCTTTCGTATTCTTTGGTATCGAGCTTCATGGTGTGTTCTCCTTTATGTTTCGTGATTTATATAAATTCAATGAATTTCGGATGGAATCAATACAGTTCCGCTGCAGTATTTCTGTCACTGGAGACAAACGTGCCGATTTCTTCCCCGTTTACAACCTTGAGGATATTATCGGGAGAGGAAAGCGCGAAAACGTACATGTCGATCTTCTGTTCTTCGGCCAGTGCGGAAGCAGCCACGTCGGTTGCGTGGAGGTCGTCCTTGAGGCACTTGTCGTAGGAAATCGTCTTGTACTTCTTTGCTTTACCCTTGTTTTCTTCCTTGTTCGGGTCGCAGGTGTAGATACCGTCGATGTTCTTCGCCATAAGGATCACGTCCGCGTCGATTTCCGCCGCACGAACCACAGCGGTGGTGTCCGTGCTGACAAACGGAATTCCGGTGCCAGCGCCGAAGATAACAACCGTGCCTTCCTTCAGGTGAGCGACTGCCTTGCTGAAGTCATACGCTTCCGCGAAGCCGTTCATCGTGATGGGAGTCATGACCGTTGCCTTGCAGCCCTTCTTTTCGATGGCGTCTTCCAGACGGAGGCAGTTGATCATAGTCGCAAGCATACCCATGTGGTCCGCGCGCGCACGGGTCACACCCTTGCCGAGCGCACCGCGCCAGATATTGCCCGCACCGATGACGATGCCGACCTGCACGCCGTCGTCCACCATCTTCCCTATGACATCGGTAATTTTATCAATAATTTCACAGTCGAAGATTTCCTCGGTCTCGCCGTTCACGCCTTTTTTGGCGATGGCTTCGCCGGAAAGTTTCAGAAGCACTCTTTTGAATCTCATGTCTGTCTTCCTCCGAAATGTACTTATATTTTATCTATGACATTTTACAATATCCGGCGGGATTTGTAAAGACCTATTTTGTAAACTAATAAAAAAGAATTGAAAAACAGCAAAAATCCCGTCATTTTCAGACGGGATTTTCTCATATCGCGGTACGATAAGTTTACGTGAGTATCGTATTGGATATTTTAAATTTATATGGTATGGTAAGACTTACGCCTTGCCGGTGAGCTTTGCGATTTCTTCTGCGAAGTCGTCTTCTCTCTTTTCGAGACCTTCGCCCTTTTCATAGAGAACGAAGCTGTCGATCTTGATGGAGCCGCCGAGTTCCTTAGCGGTAGCTGCAACGTACTTAGCGATGGTCAGGCTGTCGTCCTTAACGTAGATCTGGTCAACAAGGCATGCCTTTTCGTAGAACTTGCCGATACGACCTTCTACCATCTTTGCGATGATCTGTTCGGGCTTGTTTGCGTTCTTTTCATCGTTCTTGATCTGAGCCATAAGGATTTCCTTTTCTTCAGCGAGAACGGATGCGGGAACGTCTTCTCTGTTTACATAGGTCGGAGGAGTACCTGCTGCGATCTGGAGGCAGATGTTCTTAGCGAATTCAGCGAATTCAGCCTTTGCTGCAACTGCTTCGTCAACGTCGAACTTAACGATAACGCCTGCCATACCGCCGCCATGGATGTAGGTGGAAGTGATACCGTCAACGAGAACGAAACGACGGATGTTCATGTTTTCACCGATGGTGAAGATCATGTCCTTCAGCTTTGCTTCAACGGTTTCGAAGTCTGCGTCGTAAGGAAGAGCCTTGAGTTCTTCAACGGTTGCGGGCTTCTTGTCAACGAGAACCTTGAGGATGCCCTTAACGAATGCCTTGAAGGTTTCGTTCTTTGCAACGAAGTCGGTTTCTGCGTTAACTTCGATCATAGCTGCGGTGGAACCTTCAACGTAGATGTCAACAACGCCTTCAGCTGCGATTCTGCCAGCCTTCTTGTCAGCCTTGCCGAGACCCTTTTCACGGAGAACCTTGATAGCTTCGTCGAAGTTACCGTCGGTTTCAACGAGTGCCTTCTTGCATTCCATCATGCCGGCACCGGTCTTAGCTCTGAGTTCGTTTACCATCTTAGCGGTGATTGCTGCCATAATATGAATCTCCTTATCTTAATACTTTATCGATTTTTCTGTATGAAAATGCAGAATTATTCAGCGTCTTCTTCAGCTTCTGCAGCGGTGATTTCTGCTTCAGCTTCTGCAAGCTGTTCGCCCTGCTTGCCTTCGATAACAGCGTCAGCGATTACGGAGGTGATGAGGCGGATACCGCGGATTGCGTCGTCGTTGCCAGGGATTACATAGTCAGCGTCGTCGGGGTCGCAGTTGGTGTCAACGATTGCAACAACCGGAATACCGAGCTTCTTGCATTCGAGAACTGCGTTGTGTTCCTTGCGGGGGTCAACGATGAACACAGCAGAGGGCAGGCCCTTCATGTTCTTGATACCGCCCAGGTTCTTTTCCAGGTTGAACATTTCCTTCTGCAGAGCAGCAACTTCCTTCTTGGGAAGCATATCGAAGGTTCCGTCTTCCTGCATCTTTTCCAGGGAGCGCAGTCTTTCGATAGACATCTTGATGGTCTTGTAGTTGGTCAGCATACCGCCCAGCCAACGTACGTTTACGAAGTACATGCCGCAGCGTTCTGCTTCTTCGTGAATGGTGTCAGCAGCCTGCTTCTTGGTACCAACGAAAAGAATGTTGCCGCCTTCTTCAACGGTCTGACGAACGAACATGTAAGCTTCTTCAAACTTCTTGATGGTCTTCTGAAGGTCGATGATGTAAACGCCGTTTCTTTCGGTGAAGATGTATTCTGCCATCTTCGGGTTCCAGCGTCTGGTGTGGTGACCAAAGTGTACGCCTGCTTCGAGAAGCTGCTTAATAGATACGATAGACATTGTAATGTCCTCCTTCGGTTTTTTCTACCATGCCGCACTTGGTTCTGCCGCCGTGTATTTTAGCGGAACTTCATCAGGAGATGCCTGACGGCTCGTCCTTTGCCGCGCCATGACCCGAAACTTTATCTTTCGGGCGTATTTGGCACCGGGCAGACACTTCTCCGGCATGTGTGTTTTTAGCCGTACGTCATTTTATTCCAAAATCAACGCACGTGAAGTTATTATATCACACTCTCTATTAAAGCGCAACCACATCTTTTTATATTCACAAAAAGTTTACATCTTCACTTTAAAACAGCCATCCGCCTTTTTTCCGTTTCTCCTTCTCGCGTTTTCCCTCACACGGTTCACAGCAGAAATTTTCCGGCATCTGTACGAGAACGGTGTCCTCCCCGATACAAACGATCTTCTCCCACGGTATTCTTGCCGCGTTTCTGCCGCAGAATACACCGAAAAGCTGTTCGGTGACGTATATCGCACAGATTTTTCCGCAGTCTGTGTCGATCTGATAATCGCAGATGTACCCCAGCCGGCGTCCGCCGCAAGTGTTGATGACATCCTTTTCACGAAGTTCCGACGCATTGATGATCATATACCCCTCCGTTTTGCTGAAATCCACCTCATATATATGCCCTCTCTTTTCCTCTTATCCGTATAAAGTTTTTTGAAAGGGGTGTGGGGAAAACTTTTTCCCAAAAAAGTTTTCCCCACATATTTATATCTATCTTATTTTGCGGTAATCAGTACGCCGCCGTTGGACTTCATTTCGAACGCATAACTGCCGTCCGCCTGTCTGTTGAGCGGGAGTTCGCCATCGTTGGAGACCGCCTTGACTTCACGGTCGTCCGCCCGGAAGGTGACGGTGTAGGATTTCGGTGCCGCATCCATCGGATCGTCCGCGCCGCAGAGGAACAGTGCGTATTCTTCGCTTTCCTTGCGGGAGACCATCTGACCGACGAGAAGTTCTTCCCCGTTTTCCGTATGAACGTCCATGAACACACCGGTGTTCAGACTTGCCGTCGGCTTCCGGTTCACCATCTTCATCCATTCCGAACCTTCGAAACCTACGAAATGCGTTGCCACACGGCGGTACTTCATATATTCCCCCGCAAGAACGCGGATTTCTGCGTTGATCTTCTTCAGCTTGTCGTACTGCTCGGTCTTTTCACCCTTGTCGTCGAGCACCTGATTATGCCACCACCCGGCGGTATAGCATGCCCATGTGATATTTTCCGCACCGAACGCCATGGCAGAGAATGCCTGATACCGGAGCTGATTTTCGGTGATCCACTTTTCCGGCTTGTTCGAGTTGACCTGCAGGACGATCCACATACTGCGTCCGGTACGGAGAGCGGCATCCGCGACGATGCGGAGGTTTTCCAGCGCGCCGGTCACGGAAGCGGCGTACATATAGTAGTCGTAGCAGATGTAGTCCGAGCCGACGTATTCGCAGTATCTGTCGATGTGTTCCGCATAGGTCGGTGTGCCGAGCTGGTTGACGGTTTCCTCCGCGTTGTTCTGCGAAACGGATGCATAGTTCGGGTACAGATTGAGGTACGCGAACTGGTTCGGGAAATGCTGATCCACGTAACGCATCACCCTGCCGTAATGCGGGAAATCGAGTGCGGACGGTTCGTCGCCGACGTCAATCGACCAGATTGCCGGATGATCGATGAACTTTACTGCCGCTTCTTCGTATTTTTCAATCGGATTGCTTGCCGCCATCTGTCCGGCGTTGTTGCCGTCACCGCCCCACCAGCCGGGAACGATGCCGCTGACAATCGCGCCGACATTGTATTTTTCGAACAGATCGAGGGTCGGCTTGTCGTAATCGAGGCAGATCACGAAGTCGATGCCGCAGTCGCGGAGGTCTTTGACATGCTGTTCCGTACGTGCGTACGGTCTGAGGTGGTACACACCGATGTTCAGGCGTTCACGGTTCATGCGTTTGTTCATGATATCCTCCTTACAGGTTCTTTTCAAGACGGTATTCGATGGTGTATGCTTCTTCGGAAGCCGGCTGAACGCGGAACAATACCGCGTCGCCTGCGGGAAGTTCGATGTTCATCGTGTTCCACTCTCCTTCGACAGGCACCTGACGTCCGGTGGTGCGGCTGACATTGTACAGACGGACGGTGTCCTTGAAATTCAGCGTAAAGTTCTTCGCCGAAGCAAAATCGCGGTTGAGAATCAGCAGATAGGTATTGCCGTACGCATCCTCCAATTCTCCGACGGACACACGTTCCGGCAGTTCTCCCGTGAGGACTGCGCTGTCCGCGATATCGTCACGGAATTCATCGTAATACGGATATTCCGCGAGAAGGTCGGCACTGTGGAAGACATAACGGTTTTCGAGAGCCATCAGCGTATTGCCGAGATGACGGAATTCGTCGTGGATCGCCTTCTGTTCGTCGAAGAACGGCCCACGGCTGCCGTCTTCATTAATGACCGAGCCAACCGCAGTGAACTGCTGCAGCCCCTTCACGCCGTACATCGCTGCCGCGTACATCATCATGCGCACCATCGGGAATTCGAACGTCTTGTATTTGTAGAGATTCACGCCCTGATAATAGAACCACAGCGGCATGTCGTATTCCCGACCGATCTTGCGCATCAGCCCGATATCGCACCACATCAGCGAATCGTCGAGCTGCTTTTCGTCGGTGTACCAGCGCAGCCCGATGGGATAGAAATCGAGCGAAAGCTGCGGCGGGTCGATGATTTCCGCATACCGGCGCAGATACGCCGCGAATTCGCCGTTTTCCCACGTATATTTGCTGTTGTAACTGGGGATCGCAACGGTGAACGGCAGTCTCGCGGGGTCTTCTTTCTGGAAGAGATCCATCTGATACCGCGTTTCGACAAGCTGATCCTCTACATACGGTTCGTCCCAGACGTAATACCCGGCGACACACTTCCACGGGCGCAGTTCATCCGCCAGCTTCCGCGCAACGGACGGTGCAATGTGACGTTCGAGATTGCGCTCCTGCATTCCGCCGAAAACGGAAAAATCCTGATACAGCAGCGGCAGACTCAGCTCTTCGCAGATACGCAGAGCTTCCTGTGCATGTTCATGGCTCGCCCAGCCGAGTTCCACCATATTGAATCCGGCATCTGCACAGTTCTCAAGTGCGTCACGCATACTCTCTCCGTGTGCGGCAAACGTCGACAGAACAAAGTTATCCTGCCGCCACAGCCTCCGCGGGTTCCCGATCGGGTACCGCTTCAAAATCCGATGTTCCATGTTGTACTCCTTTCTTTGTGAGAAAGAAATGTGGGGAAAAACTTTTTGAAAAAAGTTTTTCCCCACACCCCTTTTCAAAAACTTTTAAACTATATGTTTTGACAAAGTGTATTGCAAATCGTTCAATTTTAACTGTACGAAATCCAATTTCCCAGTTGGAAAGT
>JBGVOJ010000288.1:0-2325 GCA_045126415.1 Eubacteriales bacterium
GAAGGAGACCTATGCTGTTCCGGACGGCGAACTGATTCTTCTGGAAAACGGTGACCGCTGTGAGTTCGGGGAGAATTTTACATTCCGCTATCAGACGGAGGATGCTGATATCTTTTCGCCGAACATTGTGGATCTGCGTAATTACTCGAATTCCAGACTGCCGAAGGATGCGGAAATCACCGTGGAAGCAGTCCGGTCGTTTCTTGCTGACGGAAGCCGTTCGTTCAGCAGCGGCCGCGAGGTGGATGTGGAAGTGACGATCGATGGAATTTGGGAATACGAGGGAGTGGACTATGTTCTGTGTTCCCGTACGATCGATGACGTGAGCATTACCGGAAATCTCGTTCTCTGTACCGTGGAAGGAGAAAAAGTGACTGCAGCCTATGGAACCTGGTGCTTTTTTACTTCGGGAACGTCCTATTCCGCACAACTCGCGGATATTCTCAATATACTGTTTAATGTTAAAAAAGAACTTGCTCCTTCGCCGGCAGGCTCTGCGGGGATATCCTCCGGTACTGCCGTGACGATCGAATCCATCAAATTTTGCTATTCCCTGTATTTTTTCGGGGAAGAAAAGAATTTCTGTCTCATTCCCTGCTGGCAGATTACGACGGATACAAGGGGAGAATTGATCTATAATGCAATAAATGGTACATTGTACACAAAAAACATAGAATAAACAAAAGAGTCGATGGCAAAAATCGATAATATGTATGAAATTTATGAAAATCCTGCAAAAACCTCTTTCATTCCTGAACATAAACTGTTATAATATAGGGAGGTAAGATGGTCGAGCCGTCCGTATTTCGGAAATGTCCGGCTGTCATACCTCTGAAATTGCTATCACAGCTCCGTCTTCTGGAAAGGCTCGGTATATACATGGAAAAAATCATCGTAAACGGGGGGAATCCTCTGTGCGGAAGAGTCGAGATCTCAGGCTCCAAAAATGCAGCTCTTCCGATTATTTATGCCTGCGTCCTGGTACGCGGCAAATGTATCCTTGAAAATATCCCCGCGATCAGCGATATTGCGGATTCCTTTGAAATCCTCCGCGGTATCGGCGCGAAAATCCGGCTTCTTGACCGTACGACCTACGAAGTAGACTGTACGAATGTCGGTCCCGGCAAATCCAATTATGATCTCGTCCGCAAGATCCGCGGCTCCTACTACCTTCTCGGTGCGGAATTCGGACGGTTCGGACGTGCGAAGGTCGGACTTCCCGGCGGATGCAATTTCGGTGTACGCCCGATCGACCAGCACATCAAGGGCTTTGAAGCACTCGGCGGCAAAGTCAATACCGAAGGCGGTTATGTGGAAATCGAGTCCCAGCGCGGTGCGGAAGGGAATAATATCTTCTTTGACGTGGAAAGCGTCGGTGCGACCATCAACGTCATGATCGCGGCGGCAACGGCAGAAGGAACCACCATCCTCGACAACGCGGCGAAGGAACCCCATGTAGTAGACTGTGCGAACTTCCTGAACACCTGCGGTGCCAAGATCAGCGGCGCCGGTTCGGATGTCATCAAAATCCGCGGCGTCAAGGAGCTGCACGGCTGTACGTACGCGATTATCCCCGATATGATTGAAGCCGGATCCTTTATGGTGGCGGCTGCGGCGACCGGCGGTTCGGTACGGATTGACAATGTCATTCCGAAGCATCTGGAATCCATTACGGCGAAGCTGGAAGAAACCGGCGCGGAAATCGAGGAATTCGATGACGCCGTTCATGTCACCGCAAACGGCAAGCCGCGCAGAACCAGCGTGAAGACCCTGCCGTATCCGGGTTTCCCGACCGATATGCACCCGCAGATGTCCGCTCTGCTCTGTCTTGCGGACGGTGTCAGCTACATCAACGAAAGTATTTTTGAAAACCGCTTCCGTTATGTCGAAGAACTCCGCCGTATGGGCGCGCGGATCAAGGTTGACGGCCGGATCGTGGTCATCGAAGGCGGCAATCCGCTGACTCCCGCACCGGTCATTGCGACCGACCTGCGCGGCGGTATGGCAGTCATGATCGCGGCACTCGCGACAAACGGAAAGACAGAAATTACTGACATACATCTCATCGAACGTGGGTATGATGAAGTCTGTGCGAAGTTCCGCGCGCTCGGCGCGGACATCGAAAAAGTCACTTACCCCGACCCGGTGGAAATCAAAAAAGCAAACTGATTGAAAATAAAGGAGAGCAAAACAATGGAAGTAACCTACGAAACCATCATCGGCGATATCGTTGATTTTGACGAAGATACCGCAGACATTTTCCTGGAATGCGGTATGCACTGCATCGACTGCCCGGTCTCCCGCATGGAAACCGTTGAAGAAGCC
>JBGVOJ010000289.1:0-4491 GCA_045126415.1 Eubacteriales bacterium
ATGGCGAACCCCGCCAAGTACGCGCACGTTGCGGACGGCAAGAAGCTCGCTACTCTTTTCTTTGAACCCTCCACGAGAACCCGTCTCTCCTTTGAGGCTGCCATGATGGAACTGGGCGGCAATGTTCTCGGTTTCTCCGAAGCACAGTCTTCCTCCGCATCCAAGGGGGAAAGCGTTGCGGACACTGCACGTGTTGTTTCCTGCTACGCGGACATCATCGCGATGCGTCATCCGAAGGAAGGCGCACCGCTCGTTGCAGCCATGAACGCGACCGTACCGGTCATCAACGCGGGCGACGGCGGACACAACCACCCGACGCAGACTCTCGCCGACCTTCTGACCATCTCCCGCGAAAAGGGCAGACTGGACAACCTGACCGTCGGTTTCTGCGGTGACCTGAAGTTTGGCCGCACGGTACACTCCCTCATCAACGCGATGGTACGCTACCCGAATGTCAAGTTTGTACTCGTTGCTCCGACGGAACTCCAGCTTCCCGACTACGTGAAGAAGGACGTTCTTCTGGCAAACAACGTGGATTTCGTGGAAACGACCGACCTCATGGAAGTCATCGGTGACATGGACATTCTCTACATGACCCGTGTCCAGCACGAACGTTTCTTCAGCGAAGAAGAATACCTCCGTCTCCGTGACAGCTATATCCTGACTCCCGACAAGCTGAAGCCCGCAAAGCCCGACCTGTGCATCATGCACCCCCTGCCGCGCGTGAACGAAATCTCCACCGCGATCGACAAGGATCCGCGTGCGTGCTACTTCAAGCAGGTACTCAACGGCAAGTTCATGCGTGCGGCGCTCATCATGATGCTGCTCGGACTGGAAGCAAAGTAAGGAGGAAGAACCATGCTGCATATTGATTCGATCAAAAACGGTATCGTACTCGACCATATCAAGGCTGGCAAGGCGATGGAACTCTACCGTGTTCTGGAACTCGACAAGCTCGAATGCTCCGTCGCAGTCCTGATGAACGTTCCCAGCCAGAAAATGGGCCGCAAGGACATGATCAAGATTTCCGAAGAAGACTACGAAGTAAGTCTCGACATCCTCGGCTACATCGATCCCGGCATCACCGTCAACATCATCAAAGACGGAGCTCTCGCGGAAAAGCGCAGCGTCGATCTTCCCGAAAAGATCACCGGCTACCTCAAGTGCCACAACCCCCGCTGCATCACCACCACCGAACAGGAACTCCAGCAGGTCTTCAAACTCGCCAACCGCGAAACCGCAACCTACCGCTGCATCTACTGTGAAGCGGAATATAAGTAAGATAGATTTTTCTCGTGGAAACCTTTTTTAAGGAAAAAGGTTTCCACGAACCCCTTCCAAAAACCTTTATACTAGAAAAATAACAAAGTTGGGTACAAACTTTTTGAAACAACGTACGTTCCATAGACGGCACGTTATTCCAAAGGTTCTGCACCCAACTTTGTCATTTCTATTCGTATAAAAGTTTTTGAAAAGGGGCGCGTGGAAAAACTTTTTCCAAAAAGTTTTTCCACGCAAAACATCAGTCATTAATAATCGTAACATCCGCATAGTCCGCGATAACTTCGTGAACCTTGTCGAACATGAGATTCTGGCAGATCGTTTCGTGGCTGTAAACAGCTTCGAGCGCATCAAGGGAATCGAAACCGTAGTAGTCGAGCGCATATTCCGTGGCACGTTTGGTATATTCCTCTTCCGTAAGAGTGATATTTTCCGCACGGGCGATGGCATAACAGATCATTTCCTTCTTGATCTGGCTTTCGACTTCTTCCTGAAGGGTGACATAGTATTCATCCTCCGTCATCTGGTAGTTGACGCCGATGTAATCCGCAAAATTGATGCCCTGCGCGTTTGCATAATACTGTTCTGCCGCGAGCAGGTCGTCATACATCTTTTTGGTTTCTTCCTCCGGGAACTTCTTCACGGTCGTATTTTCATAGACAATATCCCATACCTGCGCATTGATGTACTGGTAGTACATCCCCTGATAGCGCTCTGCGATCAGTTCGCGGAGACCCGCTTCAAAATCCGCAATGGAATCGTACCCGAGGTAACCCCGCACAAAATCTTCATTGTATTCCGGAAGCTCCTGTTCACAGACTGTGTGTACGTGAATGTCGAAATGAACGTCCATGCCGGAGTATTCCGGTGCGGTCAGATAGGGATCCGGAAAAGTAAAATCCACCGAAAGGTCGGTTTCCGCATAGGCACCGATAATAGCATTTTCAAATTCGTCCGGGAACGTACCGGTACCGAGGGTCAGTTCGCAGTCTTCTTCCGAGCCGCCCTCGAATTCCGCTCCGTCAATGGTGCCGACATAATCGATGTATACGGTATCGCCCAGCTGAGCGCCGCGGTCGGTAATGTCGGTCAGGCGGGAATAGAACGAACGGGTCGCGAGAATCTGCTCCTCCACCATTTCGTCGGTCACTTCATAACGATAACCTTCCGCCGGAAGTCCCTTATATTCCGCAAGGTCGATGTATTCGGAAAGATCGTAGTTGTACTTTCGGGTAAGAATCCCGTCAAAGCCTTCCTCAGCCTTGCCGCAGGATACCGCCGTACCCGCCACGCAGACCATGCTGAGGAAAAGCGCAATTAACTTTTTCATATAAATCACTGTTTCCTTTTTATGAGTTCATTCGTATTATCATACCACAGTTCCGCTTTTTTTTCAATACCCAATCAACACTTTTCAATCTCTTTTCACATTCTGCGGAGCCCGGTCGAGTTTTTTCAGCAGTTCGGTATACCATTCCCCGAGCAGAACCGCCGCACCGCCGTAGATCACAATCACCTTCAGGAAGGAACCGACAATCGACGCGGTTTCCGTTGCCGTAATATCCGTGTAAGCAATCATGAAGTCAATGAGATACCAGATTTCCAGCCCAAGACGGGACAGAAGGACGAGCAGAAGCGAAAGCATGCAGGAACGGTTGACGGTATACTTTTCTGCCTGCAGCCTGCTTTCGGCCGTCCTCTGCTTTTTCCGCATCCATCCGGCAGCTGCATAGGCCAGCGCGATGAACAGCATTTCAAACAGGAACTGCAGGAACAGCCAGCTTGCCGCAAGGAGTTCCGCATCAGCGATGGCACTGGTCACGAAATCGATCGTAAAACGTGCGGCATAATCCAGAAACGCAATGCCGGCAGCGGCTGTCAGAAATCTGCCGCCCTGCTGACGATAGACGCCATACGTGATCCCTGCAACCGCCACCGCAGTACGGGCACAGACGAGAAGTTCCGCGAGATAGGACAGCGCGGACGATACCCATGCGGCGTAGGCAATATCGGTCACCGCAACGGTATGGAAATAAGAAACGCTTCGTCCGAGGATGACGAGCGCAAGCATAACAAGAAGTGTCAGTCGGAACCCGGTTCCGGTCTTTTGCGATGTGTTCTCCAAGTCAGAATCCTCCGGAGTATATTTTTTCATTCTCTTTATGATACCATCCTTTCCTCCGGATTTCCACATGGTTTTGTAAACATTGGCGGAATACCCGGGATATTTTCCGCATACAATGCAGCATCCGTTTGACGGGCAAATTCATTACGATCACAGGGGAAGAAGAATGACAGAAAATTCAGCTCAGACCATGCTGCTTTATAACACGTCAAAAATCCGCTACCACCGTGCCGGCGATTACCGGACGCTGGCGGAATCGCTCGGGGAACTGACTATCCGCCATCCGTCGCTGACACTCGGTTATCTGGGTACAAGCGTTCTCGACCGTCCGATCCCCGTGGTAACCATCGGACGGAGTGTGCAGAACCGGGGAATTCTCTACCTCGGCGGAATCCATCCGACGGACATTTTCACACCGGCGGTGCTCCTGCGGTTTCTTGCGGAATACGCGGAAGCCCTCGAAAGCGGGAAACGGATGTACAACATGCGTCTGCCGCACCTGTACGAAAACCGGACAATCCACGTGATCCCGATGCTGAATCCGGACGGGTACGAGCTGCGGCGGCGCGGTGTCGAGGAGGAAGTCGTCCGTGCCCGTCTGCTGAAGCAGAACGGCAGTGAAGATTTCCGTACATGGCGCGGGAACGCGCGCGGCGTTGATCTGTGGCGCAACTTCACCGACAGTCCGGACAAAGTCTCCGACGACGAGGTGCTCTGTCCACAGGGAACAGCGGGACTTTCGCCGGAAAGCGAACCGGAAACGGCGGCAGTCTGCAATTATCTCCGGATTATGGAAGAAATCGGCGCGGTTCTGTCCCTGCACACACTCGACAGCGGCATCCGTGCTTTCTCGGGAGACACCTACCCCGCCCGTTCCCGCACAATCCTGCGCCTTCTCGCCCGCATGACCGGCTGTACTCCCGTAAGCATCCCCCAGCCGCCGGACGAAATCGGCGGAAGCCTGACAGACTGGTTCATCCGCGAACGGAACAAACCGGCTTTTGAATGCGGCTGTATGACCGACGAAACCCTCCATCCCGACGATCCCGAAGACTACCGCAAAGTCTACGCCTCCTTCCGCGAAG
>JBGVOJ010000290.1:0-1601 GCA_045126415.1 Eubacteriales bacterium
ACGTGTACGGCTGGAACACCGTCACTCTCACGGAAGACCGCGACGACGGCTGCTATACGATGGAATAGGTCCGCGACTCCATCCACGACATTCTCACCGACGACGGACACCGCAGAACGGCGGTCTACACCGGCGGCAAAGTCCGTTATTTCCGTATGCCGGAACCGATTGACCGTGTATTTGCCTTCCGCGTAATGAAGAACGGCGAGGATATCACCCCCGCGTCCGCGAAGGTGAACAACCTCATGGCTTCCTATTCGAAGAAGACGACCGTTTCCGCAAAGAAAGTGACCGTCAAGCCCGAGAATACCGGACGTCTGGCGATTGCAGTCAACGGCAAGCACGGCAGGGAAGGCGTATACTGTGCAGCGAAGATCGACGGACAGCCTGCAGGATTCCCGGAACGTGCACCGTCGTACCCGTCGAATGTATGGGAACATCTTGTCCGCCTGCAGGATCACGACAACACATACTTCATGGATATCACTCCCGACCTTGTCGGACGGGAAATCGAAGTGTACGCGCTGTTCAATACCGACCTGCATGACTGTGATGTCAAGGCATACCTCTGCCCGAAGCACACCGAACAGGAAGGAATCGTGATCGAACTGTGATGACCAAACGGGACATTCTCCGGATTGCGATGGAACAGTCTGCGGTTGACTGCGGCTGTGACCCGGCGGATTTTGCGAAGACGGAAAATGTCATCGTCCGCTCCGTACCGCATCCGGAGGCGAGGCGGTATCTGACTCTGCCGTTTTCGTGCCAGCTTGTGTCCTACGGGAGCAATGTTGTTGCGTCGGTCGGGGAAGAATACCGCGCATGTACAGAGGCATATCTCGCGAAATATCCGGTCGAACACTGCTTTGAGACGCCGAATCTGCACGTACTGAACGACGCACTTCTGCCGATGGGACAGAAAATCTGCTTTATGGCGGAATATTTTCTGCCGGATACCGATGTTCTGCGGGAACTGCCGTGTCTGTACGAAACGCGGCTCCTGTATCCGGAGGATTTCACCGATCTGTACGTACCGGAATGGAGCAATGCTCTGTGCGAACACCGGAAACATCTGGACGTTCTCGGCGTCGGCGCGTATGACGGAGGACGGCTCATCGGACTGGCAGGCTGTTCGGCGGACTGTGAAACGATGCGGCAGATCGGCATTGACGTTCTGCCGGAGTACCGGAGACAGGGAATTGCCGCCGCGCTCACAAGCCGTCTGGCACTGGAAATTCTCGAACGCGGGAAAGTCCCGTTCTACTGCGCCGCATGGTCAAACATCCGCTCCGTGCGGAACGCGATAAAGAGCGGTTTCCGTCCCGCATGGGTCGAAATGACAGCAAAACCGGCGGAATTCGTTGACAAAATGAACGGTATCGGATAAAACCGAAAAAATCCCGGCCGTACGTTGGTACAGTCGGGATTTTCGTCATTTACGAAACAATAACGGGTTTGGACGTGCGTGCTTCGATGAAAAGGCGGATTTCCTCCATGCGTTCCTTGGAGGGGGCGGTGGTGGTGAATTCCTGCGTTTTGCCGATTTTCGGAGCCTTTCCGGTACCGAGAGCGTGATACGGTTCCAGTTCGACGCGCTGGAT
>JBGVOJ010000291.1:0-3346 GCA_045126415.1 Eubacteriales bacterium
TACCATTCGCGGTCCCAGTGGGTGCCGGAGTAGAGGAAGATTTTCATGTTTTTCTCCTTACAGCATAGTTTTTTATATTTTCTTACCTTTTATTATAATGAATCAATAAGGTTTGTCAAGATTGATTTGGCGATTTTATTGTTTTTCGACCTCGATATCTTGAAAAAAGCAGTGGATTATGCTATACTTGTGTTAACTTTATTTGTGAAAGGACTTTTTCATGAACAACAAGGCTTACATCGACCGGACATACCGGAAGTTCGATTCCATCCTGAATATCTATGCCCGTTATCTGCTGGCACCCGTGACAAAGATTGACACGGTGCTTGCCATGGAAACTGCCGATCATCTGCGTCTCCCGCCGGACGACGCGGCAATGACCGAAATCCAGCCCGGATACGTATGGGGCGGCGAATACTCCACCATCTGGCTCAAGACCAGCATCACCGTTCCCGCAGAAGCCGACGGCGGAATTCTCTGCGCGGTTCCCGACGTGAACGCCGTGGAAATCCTCTGCTTCAAGAACGGCAAGCCCGCCGGCATTATCAATTCCAAGAACCGCTTCCTCGGCGGCGACCATTCCTTTATGTTTGTCGACGCTTCCGCCAAGGCAGGTGACGTGATCGACCTCGCGTTCGAATGCTACGCCGGTCACTTCTGCGCCGGTACGCAGCCGTACGACAACTACGGACGTGACGAAGATACCTCCGACTACAAGCGCACGTACGGCGGCATCCGTTTCTGCACCATTGACAAGGTCGTCCGCGACTGCCTGTTCGATCTTTCCACCGTTCTGCAGATGGCACGTCTGCCCGGCGAAAACTTCCTCGCGATGAAAGCACACGAATGTCTGATTGCGGCATTCCCGTACCTGATTCAGGATCCGCAGCAGACATCCGTCGACGAAATCCGCGAAGCCTGCGCCATGATGCGCGAAAAGCTCGCTCCCGCGCTCGAAAAGACCCACGGCGACCCGTCCCGCGGCAAGATCGGCGTGATCGGTCACTCCCACATGGACACCGCGTGGCTCTGGCCCGTGTCCGAAACCATCCGCAAGTGCGCAAGAACCTATTCCCAGGCACTCACACTGATGGAAATGTACCCCGAGTACACCTTCATGCAGTCCTCCGCACTCCACCTCGACTGGATGCGTGAATATTATCCCGACATTTTCGAAGGCATCAGGCAGCGCGTTGCCGAAGGCAGATACGAGCCCAACGGCGGCGTATGGGTCGAATGCGACTGCAACATCACCGGCGGCGAATCGATGGTACGCCAGTTCCTGTATGGTCAGCGGTTCACCCAGAAGTACCTCGGCTTCCGCTCCGACTCCTTCTGGCTGCCCGACACCTTCGGCTACAATGCGGCGATCCCGCAGATCATGCAGGGTTCCGGCGTGAAGTATTTCTACACTACCAAGATGAGCTGGAATGACCTGAACCAGTTCCCTGCCGACACCTTCCGCTGGCGCGGTATGGACGGTACCGAAGTTATCACGCACCTCAACCGGATGCACCTCATCCCCGACGTTTCCACGCTGACGGGCGCAGTCGGCGAAATCCGCGACAAGAAGTCCAACAACCAGAGACTCGCGGCGTACGGCTTCGGTGACGGCGGCGGCGGTCCGACCTATGGTATGCTCGAACATCTGAAGCGCGTGACCGACGTGGAAGGTCTGCCGGAAGTACGTCCGACCACCGCATCCGCATACATGCAGACCCTCGAGGAACGCCGCGAAAAACTGCCCGTTTACGACGGTGAGCTGTATCTTGAATTCCACCGCGGTACGCTGACCCAGATGCACGACATCAAGAGAAACAACCGTCTCGCGGAAACCGCGCTGAAGACGATGGAACTGATGAACGTGCTCTCCAATGAAGAAGTGAACGCGCGCCGCGACGATCTGTACAAGGTTCTCCTCAAGAACCAGTTCCATGACATCCTGCCGGGTACCTCCATCCCGAAGGTCAACGAAACCGCACGTGCCGAAATGGGCGCACTTCTCGCGGAAACCAGGGAAATCACCGACGCATACGCGGCAAAGATGACCGAAGCGGCGGACGGCAGGATTTCCGTGTACAACCCGCTGTCCTTCGACCGTTCGGGCGTCATCGACTTCGACGGCGAAATCGGCATCGCAGGCAAGCCCGCGCAGGTCTACACCGACTTCGACGGCAACAAGAAGACCGCCGTTCAGGCAATCGTTCCCGCGATGGGCGCGCTGACCTTCGACGTGACCGAAGCGGCTCCCGCGGAACGTGTCTTCAAGACCTTCGACGTGGAAGACGGCGTACTGACCACGCCTTATTATAAGGTAACCTTTGACGAAAACGGCTACATTTCCTCCCTGTACGACATCCGCGTGAACCGTGAAGTGAAGCGCGACGGCGGCGCGTCCCTCGGTACCCTCTGGCTTGCCGAAGATATGCCGACTGCGTACGACAACTGGGAAATCGAAGACGACGTCTTCCTCAAGATGCAGCCTGTAACCGAGCTTGTTTCCAGCGAAGTCGTTTCCGACGGTGCAGTCGAATACCGTGTGCGCAATACCTACAAGATCGGCCGTGCGACGACCGC
Organism: Eubacteriales bacterium; assembly: GCA_045126415.1. Classification (GTDB taxonomy): domain Bacteria; phylum Bacillota; class Clostridia; order Oscillospirales; family CAG-272; genus UMGS1696. Next base: position 2,578 of record JBGVOJ010000291.1, read on the forward strand.
TGTCGTGGACATCGTCTTCTACGCAGGCGATCCGCGCATTGACTATCAGATGAAGATCGACTGGAACGAACGCCGTCACCTGCTCAAGGCGGGCTTTGACGTGAACATCCGCGCGATGAGCGTGAAGAATGAAATCCAGTTCGGTTACGTGGAACGTCCGACGACCAGAAATACCTCCCTCGAAGCGGCGAAATTCGAAGTCTGCAACCACAAGTGGTCGGATATTTCCGAAACCCGCTACGGTGTGGCTGTTCTCAACGACTGCAAGTACGGTATTTCCGTGGAAGGTTCCGACATGCGCCTGACGCTTCACAAGGGCGGCTGCCGTCCGGACACCAGCGGTGACAAGGGCGTTCACTACATGACCTACTCCCTGCTGCCGCACGTCGGCGGATTCGCGGCGGACAATGTCGTTCAGCCGGCATACGTGCTGAATACGCCCGTCGTCAAGGCAAACGGCGTGATGAACGTACCGAAGCTGTTCTCCGTTTCCGCGCCGAACGTGATCTGCGAAGCGGTCAAGAACGCGGAAGACGTGGAAAACGCGTATGTCATCCGTCTGTACGAATGCGAACGCAACCTCACGAACTGCAAGGTTGCCCTGAACGGTGCAAAGCGCGTATGGCGCACGAATCTGCTCGAAGAAAAGCAGGAAGAACTCGCGCTGGAAAACAACAGCGTCAATCTGACCGTGAAGCCGTTCGAAATCGTAACACTGCTTGTAGAAAGATAAGGTGAAACCGATGGAATTCAAAACCGAGCTGCACTG
>JBGVOJ010000292.1:0-2085 GCA_045126415.1 Eubacteriales bacterium
ACGGCGGTGGAGCACGTACCGAAGAAGAAACCTACGCGGAACTGTGCAGAACAATGAACATCGTCCGTGAACATACGGACATCCCCTGTGCCATTGACTACAACTATTCCTCTCCGGAACAGGCCGGACGTTTTGCCTCACTGGCGGACGGTATGATTGCCTCTTCCGCCGTGGTCAATCTTCTGGCGGAACAGGGAAGTGCTGCTCCTGAGTCGATTGTTTCGTATACCAGAACCATGAAAGCTTCGATCAACGCATAAAATATAATTTAAGAAAGATGAAAAAAGCTGTATCCGAAAATGAGATACAGCTTTTTATATTGGATTAAGTTACGCAATAAACGTAGCGATCAGGTTGGAAGCCAGAACAACGAGCACCAGAGCAATCGGGTAAGTCGAAGCATATGCGGAAGCAACGTCATCCGTACCGGCAACGCTGATGAGAGTACCGAGCGCGGGTGTACTGGTCATACCGCCGGTGAGAGAACCGAGGTTATCCAGAAGCTGGAGCTTGAAGACTTTTCTTGCACAGATATAACCAATGATAAGAGGAATAATGGTCATGACCGCACCACCGAGGAAACCGTAGAGTACGAGCATTGCACCGTATTCGGAAGCCTGAACCTGAGCGACGAGTTCGACACCGCCGTCCACGCCGGCACCGATAAGGAAGAGCATCAGGCCAAGTTCACGGAAAACTTTGACGACCTTATCCGGAACACGGAGGTTGAGCTTGCCGATATGGCCGAAGTGACCACAGATCAGAGCAACGATCAGAGGACCGCCGGTATTGCCGAGAGAGAAACACGCACCGCTGAAACCATTGCCGGTGAGCGGAATCTTGACCGCGCCGAGGAGAATACCGAGCACGACCGCAACGCCGAATGCAGCGAAGCCGAATTCATCAAGGAGTTCGTGGTGTTTTTCTTCTTTTGCGGAAGATGCACTGCCTTCCGGCTTGACGATCTTGATCTTTTCACGTTCCGCAGCCATATCAACCTTGAGCATTTTCGGGATGATCTGAACGAACAGTACAACGCCGATAACGCCGAAGGGATACGCGATTGCATGACCGAGGGAAACAAGACCTTCCTGACCGGAAGCTTCCGCAACCTGCTTTGCGGCGGAGAATGCCGGAGTGGAGGTCAGCGCGCCGGAGAGGATACCGGTGCTGAACGCGGAACCGATGCCGGGAATCAGAGCGAATACAAGGCAGACAAGCGCACCGGAAGCGATGATGATTGCACCCAGCGGAACATAGGACTTCGCATTCTTTTTGAGATTACGGAAGAAGTTTGGACCTGCAATGAAGCCGACTGCCGTAACGAAGAGAACGAGACCGACGTCACCCATGAAATCATAGCCGCTCATAACTGCATCAGAACCTTCGCCGATGTAGAACTTGGAAAGAAGCGGGATATTTTCAAGAACGGGGAGAGTGCAGAGATAGCCGAACAGAAGCGCAACAAGGAATACGCCGGCGGTACCGAGGGAAAGTCCCTTGACCTTCACATAGCCGAGTGCGTAACCGAGGAACGCAACGAGGAACGCACCGCAGAGAACGATGGCGTTCGCTTTCAGGGAAAACAGAGCATTGATGAATTCCATGATGTAATACAACTCCTTATGTGTAATAGGTAGAAAACCCAAATATCTATTATTTTATCACTGTTTCAAAATTTTTTCAATGTAAAAAAGTCATAGAATTCTGTAAAATTCGCGTAAGGCTTTATTCATAAAGGACAGCAGTTTGCGTTTGAAGAATTCTATTTGTTGAAAGCTTGACAAATCAGTGTCTGTGTGGTATAATTCGAGCAATTGAATAAGAAAAGCTATGATGGAAAGAGTATCCTTTGCGGAACAGACAGAGAGAGAAACATATGGTGGAAGTTTCTTATGGAAAGCAGAGGGGAAGACCGCTCCTGAGCTGCTGCGCCGAAAGCAGAGTAAGCGCCGCCGTATTTCTGCGTCAAAGAATAGGATTTGTTGGAATCCGAAAGTGAAAAATCAAGGTGGAACCGTGCATTTTTTCGTGAGTAGTATGCACCCTTGACCTGTTGCAGCTTTTTGTAGTCCTGTGACGGTC
>JBGVOJ010000293.1:0-6438 GCA_045126415.1 Eubacteriales bacterium
CCCGCCCCGCGCCCCCCGACCCCCCCCCCCCCCCCCCGCCCCCCCCCCCCCCCCCCCACTACTCCTCAGGATTTTTATGACTGAATGGCTATAGGTCTAACAAATTTCAGCTGCACGTTATTTAAAATTCCTCCTTTTTCCCCTTCTATATCATATCAACTGCAAAAACCGGCTACACAGATGAAAAGTTTTTGCGGAGCTTTTTTCAAAAAGCGACCGTTTCCCCCTAACCGAAAAATCTGCAGTAACCAACCGGCTACCGCAGATAAAGAATATTTGATTTTCTACCCCTCGTACCGCGCCAGACTTACCGTCATCCTTGTTCCGATGCCTTCGCTGGAGATGGCGGTGATCTGCCCGGAATGTTCCTCGACGATCCATTTGGCGATGGATAACCCCAGTCCGCTGCCGCTGTTCGACTCGCCGCGCAGGTTCTGACCGCGGTAGAAGCGGTCGAAAATACGGGGGAGTTCGTCGTTCGGGATGCCGATACCCGTGTCGCTGACTTCCATGCACACGTGACCGTCCCGTTCGTACGTCCGGAACTTGATCGTGCCGCCGGAGGGGGTGTATTTGGAGGCGTTGTCCGACAGGATGCGGAGTGCCTGCTTGATCATTGCCGGATCCGCATGGATCGGGTGCGGCTGACCGTCCGTTTCGAAGACGTATTCGTGGGTCTGGTCGATCATGCGGCTCTCTTCCGCCACCTCTTCGAGGAGTTCGTTTGTATCGAGCGGCATTTTGTGGATCACGTGGCGCTCCATGTCGCCTCTGGCGAGGAACAGCAACTGGTCAATCAGCGTCTTCATGTGCTCCGATTCATGCTTGATCGCCGTGATCGATTCCTCCATCACCTTCGGGTCGTCCTTGCCCCAGCGGTCAAGCATATTCACGTATCCCTGGATCACCGCAATCGGCGTGCGCAGCTCGTGGGACGCGTCGTCCACGAACCGGATCTGCTTCCGCTTCGATTCCTCCAGCCGTTTCAGCATGTTGTTCACCGCCGCTTCCAGCCCGCCGAGTTCCGAATCGTGTACCGCCACCCGTTTGTCACTGTCGTCAATCGCGTTGATCGCGTGTGCAAGGGAAGCGACTTCCGCACGGTCCGGCGCCTTCTGCATCGACGACAGCCGTTCCGCCGACAGCGCGATGTCGTCAATCGGACGCAGGTACCGCTTGATCAGCCCGCGCCCCGTGAAATGTCCGATGATGAAATGTATGAACTGCAGAATCAGCAGAGCTGCCAGCGCAATCGTGACCGCCGACAGAATCCCCGCCGCACTTTCCGTATACGCTGTCCCATCGATTGTAAAACAGTACATCGTTCCGCGGAAAATCAGACCGTCTGAGGGAGTAAGCCCGAGGACACTGCCGTTTGTCCGAAAAAATTCCACCACATTGTCGTCCACCCACTCATATCCGGCGAACCACCGCTCACGGACGTTGGTAATCCTCCCGCCGCACGTGCTCTCAATCGTCAGACACCACGTTGCAATGACCAGCACAGCAATCAGGATATCCACAAGAACGGTTCGCGCAAATTTCCGCCGTACAAGCGCGGCGTTCAATCGTTTGGCTATAGAGCCGGTTCGGTTGTTCATAAAAATCTCCGGTTATCCTTCCACAATATACCCGACCCCGCGGATCGTTTTGATCACGCTGTCGTCGGTTTTCTGGCGGATGTAGCGGACGTAAACGTCCACGATGTTCGTTTCACCGTAATAGTCGTAGCCCCATGCCGCCGCGAGCAGTTTTTCACGGGACATCGCCGTGTTTTTGTTCTCCATCAGCGTGCGCAGGAGGATGAACTCCCGGTTCGTGAAGTCCACGTTTTTCCCGCCGTATGTAACCGTGTGCGCCGATACGTTCAGCTCGATTCCCGCCGCACGCAGGATATCCTCCCGCCGTTCGCCGGCATGACCGCTGTTCTGCGACTGACGGAGTGCCGCGCGAATCCGTGCCAGCAGTTCCTCGATGGCAAACGGCTTGGTCATATAGTCGTTCGCGCCCATATCAAGGCCGGTCACTTTGTCCGTGATCGCGTCGCGCGCAGTCAGCAGGATCACCGGCACGTTCGCCGCCGCTTCGTTCGCGGATTTCCGCAGACGGCGCAGGACTTCGATCCCCGAAAGCTGCGGGAGCATGATGTCCAGTACGATCAGATCGTAATTTCCGGTTTCCGCCATCTCAAGACCCGTGCGTCCGTCGTTCGCCTTGTCCGCTTCGTAGCCCTCATGCTTCAGCTCCAGCTCGACAAACCGCGCAATTTTTTCTTCGTCTTCGATGATGAGAATTCTGTTCATGATGTCCCTCAGTATTCACCGCCGTCATCCGCGGAATCGTCCGTTTTGCTGTCAATGGAGTAGCGGCAGTCGCAGATCAGACCGACCACCAGCGCGATCAGCACGGCTTCCCAGATGCAGAGACAGAGGAGCAGCGCAATCAGCACCTGTACGCGCAGGACTTCCTTCCCCTGCCGCTTGACGACAAAATAGGTCGTGATGCTGTCGTTGAAGAGATTCTTCAGTTTTTCGCCCGCCTTGTTCATGGCTTCGTGGAAATTGTTTTCCTTTTTCGATGCGGTGGCCGTTACCTTTTCATAGGAGGTGCCGTCGTCCGTGGAGGTGGTGCTGGCGGTGAGGGGATCGATATTTCCTTCCCGTTCGAGGAGAACGAGAGCCTCAAGCATATCCCATCCGCTGCGTTCGAGCGCGTCCTTTGCGTCCGTGTAGGAGATGTTCGCCTTTTCGTGCAGGCGTTCAACCATTTCAATGTGTTCCATTATCGTACCCTTTCCGTTCTTTCTGATGGTTCTATTATACATGATTCATCTTTAAAGAAAAAGGGGATTTTGATTAGAAACAGATTAAAAAAGAATTGCCGCCGCCCTGTCTCACCAAAACATTTCTATTGACATATGTATGAAAACATGATATATTATATGTATATCCCACATAAAAGTAATATATTGTTCCAGAAAAATCGGCATAATTCATAAACACACCGCATTAATTGTATAAATATAATAAAATTCACATATCTTTTTTAGGAGGTTTCCCCATGAAGAAGCTTATATCCCTGCTCCTCACCCTTTTGATGTGCGCACCGGCTTTCCTCTCCTGCGCCGAAACGGAGGAAACCGCCTCACAGGATCCCACCTCTGCGGTTTCCGCAGAACAGAGCGCTGACGAAACCGTCCCCGAAGAAACGGAAATCACCCGTGAAAATACCCCGGACACCCTGCCGGACGATCTTGATTTCGGCGGCGAAACCGTCACCATTCACGTCCGCGGAGGCACAACGGAAGAAGCCTACGTGGAAGAAATGACCGGTGAGATCGTCAACGATACCGTATACGAACGAAACGCACTGGTGTCTGAACGCCTGAACGTCAACATCGAAGCATTTGAAGCGGAAGGGTGGGAGACCTACAACAACGCCATCGCCTCGATGCGCTCCTCCATCATGGCAGCGGACGGCGCGTTCGACATCATCGCCGGCTGGTCGGCACGAATTCCCGCGCTGTCTCTCGAAGGTCTGATGACCGACATCAACAGCCTCCCGCACATTAATCTTGAACAGCCGTGGTGGAATCAGTCCTCCGTGGAAGAACTCAATATTGCCGGAAAGCTCCACTTTGTCACGGGCGACATCGCCAAGAGCCTGCTGTCCGCGATGTTCCTCTTCTCCTTCAACCAGAAGCTCGCGAATGACTACGAACTCGAAAATCTCTACGACGTTGTCAAGGAAAACCGCTGGACGATCGATTACGTCTATGAAATTTCCTCTGCCGCATACATCGACACCAACGGTGACGGGCAGGCAACCGAAGCGGACAGCTACGGTCTGATCACGTCCTGTATCAACGACGCCGACTCCTTCCTGCAGGGCTGTCAGGTTTCCATGATCTCCCGCGACGAAAACGGATTCCCGGTTCTGGACGTTGACGAAGAACGCATGACAACCATTGTGGAAAAGGTCTACAACCTGTTCTGGAACAATCCCGGCTGCCGCTCCCATACCGCCGGTCTGACCGAACGTGTAATCTTCGTGGAAGGACGCTCCCTCCTCGTTACCGCGTCTCTCGGTGACCTCGCAACCACCTTTGCGGAAATGGAAGACGACTTCGGCGTTCTGCCGTACCCGATGCTGGACGAAGCACAGGGCAAATACGGTACCCGCGTACAGGACGCGCTGTCCCTCTGGTGCGTGCCGATTGACGCGAAAAATCCCGAAATGTCCGCAGCCGTTCTCGAAGCGCTTGCCGCACAGAGCTACCGCACCGTTACCCCGGCGTACTATGACGTAGCGCTGAAAAACCGCTACTCCCGCGACGAAGAAACTGCGGAAATGATCGACCTCATCCAGAGCAGCGCACTCATCAACTTCGAACAGCTCTACAACGAATCCATCGGCAACCCGTGGTTCGTTCTCCGCACGCTGATGCCTGCCAAGAACAGCAACTACGCCTCCTACTGGGCAACCAACTCCAAAGTCATAAACAAAATGCTCGAAAAAGCCGTCGAAAAGATTCAGGCAAATGGTTAATGGAATAAAATCTCTCGGGAGAAACTTTTTCTCGAAAAAGTTTCTCCCGATTTGTTCCGCAAGTCGGCACCGGACACCCTTTCAAAAACTTTTTACTACATAAACTTATTTCAAATTCAGGAGGTTTCCCATGAAGAAGCTACTGTCCCTGCTCCTCGCTCTGATGATGTGTACGCCGGCGTTCCTGTCCTGCGCCGAAACGGAAGAAACCGCCTCACAGGATCCCACTTCTGCGGTTTCCGCAGAACAGTCCTCCGGTGAAACCGCACCGGAAGAAACGGAAGTTTCCCGTGAAAAAATCCCCGACACCCTGCCGGATGACCTTGACTTCGGCGGCGAGACCGTCACGTTCCACCTGCGCGGTGACGACGAAGCCTATCAGGAAGTCGGCGTGGAAGAAATGACGGGCGAACCGGTCAACGATGCCATTTACGAACGCAACGAAATGATCTCCGAACGTCTCAATGTAAATCTGGTCGCATTCCAGGCGGAAAAGTGGGATCAGTACAACAACGCCATCGCGTCCCTTCGTTCGTCCATTATGGCGGCGGACGGTGCCTATGATGTAATCGGCGGCTGGTCGGCGCGAATCCCCTCCCTGTCTCTGGAAGGCCTTCTTCGCGACCTCAACGAACTGCCGTACCTCGACTTCGATCAGCCGTGGTGGAGCCAGTCCGCTGTCGAAGAGCTTCAGATCGCAGGCAAGCTGCACTTCATAACGGGTGACCTTTCCAAGACCATGCTGTCCGCCATGTGCATTTTCGTCTTCAACCAGAAGGTAGCGACGGACTATGACATCGAGAACCTTTACGACGTTGTCCGCGAAAAACGCTGGACGGTAGATTATGTCCACAGCCTCGTATCCGATATTTACGTGGACGCAAACGGCAACGGCACCGTGGACACTGCGGATATCTTCGGTCTGACGACCTCCTCCGTCAACGACGCGGACGGGTTCATGCAGGGTTATCATGTATCCCTGATTTCCCGCGATGAAAACGGTCTCCCGGTTCTCGACGTGGACACCGACCGTATGACCACCGTTGTGGAAAAGACCTACGAACTGTACTGGAACAATCCGGGCACCTGGGCGATCACAGGCGACGGCACCGACCTCACGCCGTTCCGCGAAGACCGCGCACTTCTCTCTACGACCCGTGTAAGTTCTCTGGTTTCCACCCTTGCGGAAATGGAAAGCGACTTCGGTGTGCTTCCTTATCCGCTGCTGAACGAAGCACAGAGTGACTACGGTATCCGTGTACAGGACGCTCTGTCCCTCTGGTGCATACCGATCGACGCAAAGAATCCGGAAATGTCCGCCGCGGTTCTCGAAGCTCTCTGCGCACAGAGCTACCGTACCGTCACCCCGGCATACTTTGACGTAGCGCTGAAGAACCGTTACTCCCGCGACCAGGAGACCGCGGAAATGATGGACCTCATCAAAAACAGCACTCTCATCAACTTCGAACAGCTCTACAACGAATCCATCGGCAACCCGTGGTTCGTTCTCCGCACGCTGATGCCTGCCAAGAACAGCAACTACGCCTCCTACTGGGCAACCAACTCCAAGGTAATCACCAAAATGCTCGAAAAAGCCGTCGAAAAGATTCAGGAAAACGGTTGATGGAAATAAGCTTTCGGGGGAAAAACTTTTTGAAAAAAGTTTTTCCCCCCGAAGACTTCCGCAGGAAGTCTTCACCCTTCTTCAAAAACTTTTATACTGGGAAGGGATGACAAAGTCGGGTGCAGACCGGAAGAAAAAAGTCTGAAAAATTCTTGAAAAAGTTTTGAAAAAGCTATTGACAAAAGGGGGACGCGGTGATATAATATAAGGGCTGAATGAAACAGCGCAATCAAATAATGTGTCTGATAGACACAGCACACCGATAC
>JBGVOJ010000294.1:0-1803 GCA_045126415.1 Eubacteriales bacterium
GGCACCGGTTCCCGGAGAAGAAAACGAAAGCATTGCCGACCGGTTCCGTGAATGGCGGCTGGGGCTGAACATGGACGGCGAACAGATCGCAAAAGGCGTGGTCTGCGCGCTGCTGATGATCTTTTTCTCCCTCGTCCAAACGACGCTGTTCACGCGGTTCCGGCCGTTCGGCGCAGTCCCCGACCTGATCCTGCCGCTCGTGATCGCGATTTCGATGACGGAGCGTGAGAAATGGGGTGCGGTCTGCGGACTGATCGGCGCGTTCGTGATCGAATCGCTCGGCGGCTCCACGCTGACCCTGCTCCCGCTGCTGTACATGCCGGCGGGATACGTCTGCGGATTGCTGACGATCTATTATTTCCGCGATTCCGCCGCCGTCCGTATGCTTTACACCGGACTTTCCTCCCTCGCGCGCGCCGTCTTCACGCTGATCACCGTCGTCATGACCGTTACGGACATCTCCCTCATCGACGCACTCACCCAGGCAGTTCTCCCCGAACTCGCTTCCAACCTCCTCTTCGCCGTCCTTCCGCACACCCTCGCCTGGCTCGCCCTCCGTCCGTTCAACAAATCCCGCGACGCGAAGGTACAATAGGGGGATGTTTTGTGAGGAGGAACTTTTTAAAAAAAGTTCCTCCCCACACCCCACCTCAAAAACTTTTGGGCTATTGTGTTGACAAGGTTGGGTGCAGATTTGGAGAAATTAAAGCCCCAGTAAACCGATCAAGTTTAGTTTTCTACATTTAATTATATGATGAAATTACCCATTATCTCTGCGCTTGCTCCGATGGCGGGGTATACCGACTATCCGATGCGGAAAATTGCTGCGGATTTCGGCGCAGCCTATGTCGTTTCGGAGATGATTTCCGCCGTCGCGATGTGCATGAACGACCGGAAGACCGCCGTTCTTGCGAAGATCGGTGAGGGAGAGGCTCCCGTTGTCCTGCAGATTTTCGGGCATGATCCGGCAATGATGGCGGAAGCCGCGCGAAAGCTGCTCACCGGCGATTATGCCGGGTGCTCCTACGCCGCGCCGCCCGCCGGAATTGACATCAACATGGGCTGTCCCGTGAAGAAAATCGTGACCTCCGGCGACGGTTCCGCTCTGATGCGCACACCGGACATCGCCCGCGATGTCACCGCCGCCGTTGCGGACGTATGTGCAAAATACGGCGTTCCGCTGTCCGTCAAGATTCGTGCGGGCTGGGACACCGGACATATCAACTGCGCGGAATTTGCCGCGGAAATGGCACGCGCGGGGGCCGCAAAGATCACGCTCCACTGCCGTACCCGTGAGCAGATGTATATGCCGTCCGCCGATCCGGCGCACGCGGAATCGACCGCACAGACCTTGAAAACCCTCGAAAAACCGGTAATTTTCGTCGGAAACGGCGATATCGAAACCCGCGCGGACGCCAAGCGGTATCTTGCCGCCGGATGTGACGAAGTCGCCATCGGACGTGCCGCGCTCGGAAATCCGTGGATTTTCCGCGAACTGTCCGATCCGGAGCATTTCACTCCCCCCACACTCGACGAAATCCGCGCACTTTCCATAGCCCTCGTCGAAGCGGTCGTCCGTGAAAAAGGCGAAACGGTCGGCGTCCGCGAATCGCGTTCCCGCGCCGCCTATTTCATCAAAGGCATGCGCGGTGCCGCAAGAGTCCGCGATCAGCTGAATCACGCGGAAACCCTCACGGAATTCGTAAAAATCCTCGAAACCATCGGGGAAGAGTAAATTTGAAATTCCTGAATCCCTATACCCAGATTTAAGTTTTTTGAAAGGGGTTTGGGGAAAACTTTTTT
>JBGVOJ010000295.1:0-5601 GCA_045126415.1 Eubacteriales bacterium
GTCATCATCAATTTCCAGGTGCATCCCGACGTCGTCAGCGGATCGTATTACTCCTCCGACTGGCCGGGCTGGGTACGCCGCTCGTTCGAAGGTGCGGTTCCCGGAACAAAGTGCCTGTTCTTCAACGGCGCGCAGGGCGACACCAACCATTTCAATCCCCTGAGCGGCATCCCGCGCCGCAGCGGATACAACCACGCACGCCACATGGGGCTGTGCATTGCGGGTGAGGCGATGAAGCTCTACACCTACGCGGAAAAATCCGAGGGTGACCGTGTCGATTTCGCACAGTACAATCTGGAAGTTCCCGCCAACCGCGGCACGGCGGAGGATCTTGAAATCGCCGAAAAGTACATCGCTCTGCACGAAGCGGGACGGGAATCCGAAATTCCGTACACCGGCATGGAATACGTCACCGTTGTCGCGCGCGCCTACCGCGTGAAGCGGCTGGAACACGGTCCGGATTCGTTCACGCTGTATCTGAACGCCGTCCGGTTCGGGGATGTGGTGTTCTCCGGCATTCCGGGTGAGCCGTTCACGGACATCGGACGCGGCATCAAGGAGCAGTCCCCGTTCGGCATGACCATCGTCAGCTGCTGTTCAAACGGCTACGAGGGCTATTATCCGATGCAGTCCGCGTACGACGAAGGCGGCTACGAAGCGAACAGTTCGAAGTTCTGCGCCGGCATCGCGGAACGCATTATCGACGGTTCCGTGGAAATGCTGAAAAAACTCTACTGATCCACGGAGGATTATCCCATGAAACTTGCTACGACCACCGGCGACTTTTCCGGCTACGCCTCCACACAGATGGAATCCATGCAGTACATCCGCGAAGCCGGATTCCGCTTCATGGACTACAATTTCGGCAGCGATTACTCCCGTAAGGACGGATTTTTCGCCGCAGACTGGCGGAGTCACCTCGAACGTGTAAAGAAAAAAGCGGACGAACTGGGCGCGCAGTTCATTCAGGCGCATTCCCCGATGGGCGCGCCGATTGCGGAAGGAAACGAAGCCTTTGTTGAGGCGACGAACCGCTGTGTGGAAGCCTGCGGTCTGCTCGGGATCAGGAATATTGTCGTTCATTCCGGCTACGTCCACGGTATTTCGAAGGAAGAAACCTTCGAGCGTAACCGTCTCTTCTACGAACAGCTCTTCCCGACCGCCGAAAAATACGGCGTGAACATCCTCGTCGAAAACTTCAACAAGATGTGCGTGGACGGCATGTACTGGATCGACAACGCCGCCGACCAGCGCGCGCTGATCGACTATGTGGATCATCCGCTGTTCCACGGATGCTGGGACGCGGGTCACGGCAATATGCAGGAAATGCCGCAGGATGAAAACCTGCGCATCCTCGGCGAACACGTCTATGCCCTGCACATCCAGGACAATCTCGGCGACCACGACTCCCACCTCGTCCCCTTCTGCGGCACGCTGAACATGGACGCCGTGATGCACGGGCTGACGGACATCGGCTACAAGGGCTACTTCACCTTCGAAGCGGGCAGTCCCTTCCTCGGCGCAAACAAACGCCGCCCGTATCCGGCAGACACCCGTCTGGCACGTGCCCCTCTCGGTCTGCGCATCGCCTCGGAAAAGCTGCTCTACGAAATTGGCAGATACACGCTCGAAGCGTATGATTGTTTTGAGGAATAAAATTTTCGGGGGGAAAACCTTTTTGAAAAAAGGTTTTCCCCACACCCCTTTCCAAAAACTTTTAAACGAGAAAATAAGACATAGTAACTGCAAATCTGAAGAAACAAAAATTTTATCAGCTGCACAAAATCAGCTATCTTCAACTCTGCACTTACTATGTCTTATTTATTCGTTTAAAAGTTTTTGAAGGTGGGTTCGGGAGGAAACTTTTCTCAAAAAGTTTCCTCCCGATAACTTTATATCTTAATCTTCTTGATCTCTTCCGCGTAGTACTGGACGAGTTCAAATTTGGTGCCGGGCATGAGGCGGTGGTCCGGACACGGGATAAAGCCGCCGAGGCTGGCGAGACGCTTCATGCGTTCGATTTCCGCGTCGACTGCCGCTTTGTCTTTGCGAAGCGCGGTTTTGTCCATACCGCCGACGCCGAGCATGCCTTTGCCGAATTTTTCGCGTGCCGGTTCGAACTGGTCGCCCCAGACGCCGACTTCGATCGGGAACATGGTGTTCACGCCGCTTTCGAACCATACCGGAAGGAGCTTGTCCGTCACGCCGTCGCAGTCGAGGGAGATGATGTCGATGCCGTACTTATGGCAGAGGTCGTTGCGCTTCTTGTAGTGCTTTGCGCAGATTTCGTCGAACTTGCCGGGCGAGATCAGCGGACCGTTCTTGAAGCAGATATCTTCCCAGTAATGTGCGAAGTCGAACTTCGCGCCGGTCGCAAGGATCGCTTCCGCGCATTTGTACTGCATATCCGCGTATGCGTCCACGATGTCCGCGAAGAGTTCCTCGTCCTCATCATACATGAGGTAGCTCATGCCCATGACGGAGGTCATGTTGCGGATTTCACCGAGGACGCTGCCAAGGTGCAGACCCACCGGAAGATCCTGCGGTCTGGTTTCGTTGAAGGTTTTGTAATATTCAAGGTTGACGCGTTCGGGAACATACTGCATCTTCGGGAGATACAGCGTTTCGAAGGCTTCACGGTCTTTCAGAAGATAGTCGTCCTCGGACGGAATGGACGAAATCCCCGGCTTGACACGTTCAATGATGCCGGAGCCGCTCTGCACACGCTTGGTGCCGTCCGGAAGTTCCTCCAGAACCTTGTATTCAAAGCCCGGGCGGAGTCCGTTTGCCGAGCCGACGGTGCGGTACCAGTTGAAGTCCCAGCCGATGAGACGGTCGAGTTCCCGTTCCTTTTCGCTGCCGTCGTAGTTGCCGTGCGCAAGTTCCGCGGGGATCTTTCCCTGTTCGGCCCATTCGGTCAGCAGTTCGCCCCAGTAACCGAAATGGACGGCCGGCATGCGGTCAACCGGCTGGAAGTGCAGCAGATTCATTGCGCGTTCTCTGTTGGTCATAGATATTCTCCTTGTCTGTGATTCCGTAATCTGTTACCGTTATTATATCGGAAACCGCGCGGTTTTGCAACTGTTTTTTTGCTTTTTTCAGCCGTAGATTGCCGGTTTCAGCGTCCATGTCTGCAGAAGTGCCTGACGGACGACGCCGGATGCGTCCAGACCTTCCGGGAAAATGATCCAGTCCTTCGCCCAGTCGTAGCTTGTGTTGATGTGGCGGACGGGTTGGAGTCGGGTTTTCCCTGCCGTCAGCGGCATTTTTTCATCGTCGCTGATATTCTGAACAATAGCGAGACGGAGATTTTCGAACAGATCCACCGGATTCAGAAGATTTTCGCCGATCCGGTACAGTACCGGCAGCTGCTTGTAGCCGAGGACGCGGTCGTACTGCTTCATCACGGCTTCCGCGAGTTCACACGGTGTCGCGGTCGTGCGGATCACCGACGGTTCGTCCGCTTCGGGACCGTAGAAAAATTCCGGGATCCGGTGGAGTCCGAGGAGAAACCGTGCGAACAGGGAGAGGATTTCGGATGCGCACAGCGGGCGTTTCCCGCGGATATAATAATCGGGACCGCTTGTCAGGGCTGCCGCCATATCGAACACGTCTTCCTTTGTGAGCGGCATTGGATCGATCGTTTCGTACAGGCATGCCTGCTGCGCGGTGATGTATTCCACACCGGGATTTTCGAGCGTCCAGCGCAGGAATTCGCCGAGAAGATTCACGCGGCGGTGCATTTCCTCTTTGGTACGCAGGGGTGCGGGCTTCCATTCCTCACGCGGCGGATTGGCTCCGCGCCGGAAGTTGACCCCGTCCCAGAAATCCGTGCAGGAGAACTCGCACGGATGGTAGTAAATGCTCACCAGCTGAAGCTCTCCCGCACGGCGTTCGAACTGCCGGAACTGTTCCTTCGCTTCCTCCAGACCGTTTTCCGCCTCGACGTCCAGACGCATCGTGCTCCAGAGACGGGTCAGGTTCAGCACGCCGCCGTACCAGAACGGACCCTCGTCCACGGAAAGAAGATAATGGCTGTCGACATAGGTGGGAACGCCCCATTTTTTCAGCACCGGAAAGACGTGCGGCACCCAGCTTGCGCCCGGCTGACCGTAGCTCGTCGGGAACTGTCCGGTGATGTCCTGTACATCCGTGAATCCCTTCCGTTCGCGGCGTTCGAATTCCCGTACCCCTTCGGCAAAACCCATGCCGCAGACGTATTCGGTCTGGGTCGGATGAACGCTGTGATTTTCGGTATGGTAACAGATTTCGTGCCCCGCCAGTTTTTCGAGGATGTCGGTGCGTCCGCGATCCCGCAGTACGCGAATTTTCTCCCCGACGATCTTCAGTGAACCGCGGATTCCGAGCGAATCCATCATGTCAATCAAAGCGAGCAGCGCATCGTCCGCTTCGGGCGTGATGAAATCCTCCACGTCGAACCACAGCATGACTTTCAGTTGTTTCATACCTTCCTCCTTGACTTTTTTCGTACATTTTTTAGTATTATAGCACAAATTCCGCCTGAATACAATCCTCCGGAGATTTCACGGAAGATTTTATTGACAATGCTGTCGTTCTCTGTTATCATAAAAGAAAAAACGTATACGGGAGGTCATTATGCTGTACAACAAGTCCATATCCGCTGACATGGCGGACGCGCCGTCCCTCTGCGAAGCCTTCACCGGACGGTTCCGGGTGGGTGCCGCGATCAACTCCTGGCATCTGAACGAATCGTCGCGGGAATACGCGGTAATCCGGAAGCAGTTCAATGTGTTCACGCTGGAAAACGAGTCGAAGCCGGAACCGATCCATCCGGAAGAGGGACGTTACGTCTTCGAACGGGTCGACCGGTTCGCGGAATTCGGTGAAAAGACCGGCGTTCGGCTGCGCGGACATACGCTCGTCTGGCACAGCCAGTGCCCGGACTGGTTCTTCTATGACGAAAACAAGGAGCCTGTGACAAAGGAAGTGCTTCTCCGCCGGATGAAGGAACATATCACGACCATTGTCTCGCGCTACCGCGGAAAGATCGGGACATGGGACGTGGTGAACGAAGTTCTGCGCGATGAAGGCGGAATGCGCGAGTCGATGTGGTACAAAATTGCGGGAACGGATTATATCAAGGAAGCGTTCCGGGGTGCGCACGAAGCGGATCCGGCGGCACGGCTGATCATCAACGATTACAATCTGGAGTCATCCGATGCGAAAGCGGACACGATGGCGGCGTTTGTACGGGAAATGCTGGAAGAAGGCGTACCCGTTCACGGCATCGGTCTGCAGATGCACCTCGGTCTCGACACGGATCTTGAAAAACTGAAGAAAAACGTGCGCAAATTCACGGCTCTGCGGGAAATTGCACCGGAGTTTTGTCTGGAAGTGACGGAGCTTGACCTGTCCTGCTACCGCTGGGGCGACACGGCGGAGGACATCGAACAGACGCCGGAATTCGAAGCGGCATTCGCGGCAAAGTATGCGGAGCTGTTCCGGTTCCTGCTGGAGCTGTCGGACGAAGGAGTTCTTGACACGGTGGTATTCTGGGGAATCCAGGACGGAATGTCGTGGCTCAACGGTTTCCCGCGCCGTCATAAGAATTACCCCCTG
>JBGVOJ010000296.1:0-4714 GCA_045126415.1 Eubacteriales bacterium
TAAAAAAGTTTTCCCCACACCCCTTTCAAAAAATTTTAAACTGTTTTGCTGACAAAGTAAGTGCAGATTTGATGTATAAAAATTTGTGTTTTTCTTTGTTTTTTTCTGTTTGAAGTTTTTTGAAGAGGGTTCCGGAGAAACTTTTTTCCAAAAAAGTTTCTCCCAAGAAAAATCGATTTCCCTGCGCTTTTGACTTGACATATTGCCTTTTTTATGATATCATACATATATTGATAATGTTGTGCGTTATCGTTATCATTACAAAATTCTACAAAACGGAGAGTCGTTATGGAAACAAAACGAAATATTAAGTATTTCACTGCCCCACCGATTTCCATTCCTGCACTTGTAGGTTGGGCAATCGTACTCGTCGGCGTCATCTGCATGACCATGCGCTGGCTGAGAATGTTTGGTATCATTGCTGCAATCGTTGGCTTTGCTGTCGTCGTATTCACTTCCGGCGGTAAGTCCACGGACACTGACCTTGAATTCCAGATTTCCGAACGTATCAAGAACCTTCAGGAACGTTCCGAAAAGAAATTCGAAGTATACGAAAAGAGCTTCCTCAAGATGCTGAAGCCGATCAACCTCCGCGGTTACGACTTCATCGCAAAGGAAGAACCCCTTTACTTCAAGAAGGGTGCGGACGGTGTAAACCGTACCAACTACTTTGCAGGCTGCAACCTGATCTTCACCAGTGAAAAGATGTTTGTTTTCGGCAGACGTTTCTCCCTCACCGATGAAACCATCGACGGCGACTTCATGGGTTCCTACTTCTTCAACGAACTCGACAGAGCGGAAATCGAAGAAGGCATTTTCGAAACCAAGAAGGGCGACCGCACCATCGAAATCAAGTATTACATCTTCCGTATCGTCAAGGCTGACGGTACCAACGCTCTCGAAATGTGCGTTGACTACGGTGCAGACATCGATAAGTACGCTGAACAGATCTCCCGTGCGATCGTTACCCGTCAGAAGGAACTCGCTAAGAGAGCTGAAGAAGCTGCACAGAGACGTGCGGAATTCCGTGCAAGAGTCGAAGCAGAAAAGGCCGCAGACGCTGCTGCCGCTGCTGCAGAAGGCAACGAATAAGAAATTGTATTTTTGTGGGGAAAACTTTTTGCAAAAAGGTTTCCCCACACCCTTTCCAAAAAACTTTATACTATACAGGCATACTAAAAAAGTGCAGATTTGAAGATACAAAACGGCTATTGGATTTACAGCCATCTTATAACTTCAAATCTGCACTTTCTCTGTTATTCTTTTTTGTTGAAAAGCTTTTGAAGAGGGGTTCGGGGAGGAACTTTTTCCCAAATGTTCCTCCCCGATAAATTATATTCTCTCAGCAATCGCCTTGAGGAAGTCTTCGGTGTTGACTTTCTTTTTGTTTTCGAGCTTGGAGAGGAGGTAAAGGTCGCCGGTCATGATGCCGTCTTCGATGGTCCGGATGGTTGCCGCTTCGAGGCGGTCAGCGAAGGCCATGAGGTCGGCGTTGTTGTCGAGTTCGCCGCGCTTGCGGAGTGCGCCGGTCCATGCGAAGATGGTTGCCACGCTGTTGGTGGAGGTTTCTTCGCCCTTCAGGTGCTTGTAGTAGTGGCGCTGAACGGTGCCGTGCGCCGCTTCGTATTCGTAGTTTCCGTCGGGGGAAACGAGAACGGAGGTCATCATGGCAAGGCTGCCGTAGGCGGTCGCTACCATGTCGCTCATGACGTCGCCGTCGTAGTTCTT
Organism: Eubacteriales bacterium; assembly: GCA_045126415.1. Taxonomy (GTDB): domain Bacteria; phylum Bacillota; class Clostridia; order Oscillospirales; family CAG-272; genus UMGS1696. The sequence continues at coordinate 1,729 of JBGVOJ010000296.1, forward strand.
GCATGCCCAGATGTAGCCGCCTTCGCTGCGGATTACGCGTGCAACCGCGTCGTCGATGAGGGTGTAGAAGTATTCGATGCCTGCGGCTTCGAACTTTTCCTTGTATTCGGTTTCGTAGATTTCCGCCCAGATATCCTTGAAGCGGTGGTCGTACTTCTTGGAGATGGTGTCCTTGGACGCGAACCAGAGGTCCTGCTTCATATCGAGCGCAAAGTTGAAGCAGCTGCGCGCAAAGCTCTTGATGGATGCGTCAACGTTGTGAACACCCTGTACAATCCCTGCGGAATCGCCGAACTTGTGGATCAGTTCGCGGGTCTCATTGCCGTTTTCATCCACGGAAACGAGGTACGCGGTGCTGTTTGCCGGAACCTGCATCTCGGTGTTCTTGTAAACGTCGCCGTACGCGTGACGCGCAATGGTGATCGGCTTTGTCCAGGTCGGAATGTAAGGAGTGATGCCCTTCACGATGATCGGGGTGCGGAATACCGTACCGTCGAGAATCGCGCGGATGGTGCCGTTCGGGGACTTCCACATTTCGTCGAGGTTGTATTCGGTCACACGCGCCGCGTTCGGGGTGATGGTCGCGCACTTGACGGCAACGCCGTACTTCTTCGTCGCGTTCGCGCTGTCAATCGTAACCTGGTCCTTGGTCGCGTTGCGGTATTCGAGACCGAGATCGTAGTATTCGGTCTTGAGGTCAACGTAAGGAAGAATGAGAATATCCTTGATCCACTGCCAGATCACTCTGGTCATTTCGTCCCCGTCCATTTCGACGAGGGGAGTTGTCATTTTGATCTTTTCCATGGGGTGCTCCTATCAAATAATGTTTTCACGGAAAACCTTTTTTGAAAAAAAGGTTTTCCGCACCTTTCCAAAAAACTTTATACGATATAAATCAGACATCGTATGGTGCAAATCGTTTGTACTCAAATCCGCACCCGGACGCTGCCCTGTCTTTCCGTTTAAAAGTTTTTGAGATGGGGTCCGGGGAAGAACTTTTTTCAAAAAGTTCTTCCCCGATATTTATTTTTACTTCAGATTTGCCTTGGTGTAGTCGAGAAGACCGCCGCAGAGCATGATGTCGCGCATGCGGCTGCTGAGTTCGCACTTCACGGTGAACTCTGTGCCCTTGGTGATATTCTTCACGGTGATGTCGCCGCCGTTTTCGATGGCTGCGCGTACGTCCGCGAGTTCGAGAACGTCACTCTGGTCGATGGTGTCGTAGTCCGCTTCGTTCACGAATTCGAGCGGGAGAATGCCGGCATTGATGAGGTTCTGACGGTGGATTCTTGCGAAGGACTTCACGATGACCGCCTTCACGCCGAGGTACAGCGGAGCGAGTGCCGCGTGTTCACGGGAAGAACCCTGACCGTAGTTCGTGCCGCCGACGATGATCGACTGACCGAGTTCCTTCGCACGCTTCGGGAAGGTTTCGTCGCAGACGGTGAAGCAGTGGTTGGAGATCGCGGGAATGTTCGAACGGAGCGGGAGAATCTTCGCGCCTGCGGGCATGATGTGGTCGGTGGTGATGTTGTCGCCGACCTTGAGGGAGCATTCCGCCTTGATGGTTTCGGCAAGCGGTGCGGTTTCGGGATAACCTGCAATGTTCGGACCGTACTTGATTTCCACGGAATCCGCTTCGTCCGCCGGTGCGGGAAGGGCGATCATATTGTCGTTGACGGTGAACTTTTCCGGCAGCTTGAATTCGGGCATATTGCCGAGTTCGCGCGGATCACAGAGGTAGCCGGCAATCGCGGACGCTGCGGCAACTTCGGGAGATACGAGGTAAATCTGACCGTCACGGGTACCGCTTCTGCCTTCGAAGTTACGGTTGAAGGTACGGAGGGAGATACCCTTCGAGTTCGGGGACTGTCCCATACCGATGCACGGACCGCACGCCGATTCGAGAACTCTTGCACCCGCGTCGATCATCTTGGACAGTGCGCCGTTTTCGGCGATCATATTGAGAACCTGCTTGGAGCCGGGAGCGATGGCGAGGGACACGTCCGGATGAACGGTCTTGCCGTCGAGGATATACGCGACCTTGAGCATATCGTAAAGCGAGCTGTTGGTGCAGGAGCCGATGCAAACCTGGTCGATCTTCATTTTACCGATTTCGGTGATGGGCTTGACGTTGTCCGGAGAATGCGGGCACGCTGCCATCGGAACGAGTTCGGAGAGGTTGATTTCGATGGTTTCGTCGTATTCCGCGTCCGGATCGGCGGACATGGGAACGAAGACGTCTTCTCTGCCCTCTGCCTTGAGGAATTCGAGGGTGACTTCATCGGACGGGAAAATGGAGGTCGTCGCGCCGAGTTCCGCGCCCATATTGGTGATGGTGGCACGTTCGGGAACGGACAGGGTCTTCACGCCGTCGCCGGTGTATTCGATAATCTTGCCGACGCCGCCCTTGACGGAGATACGGCGGAGCAGTTCGAGGATAACATCCTTTGCGGCAACCCACGGAGAGAACTTGCCGGTGAGGACAACATTGACGATTTTCGGGTAGGTGATGTAGTACGCGCCGCCGCCCATAGCGACTGCGACGTCGAGACCGCCCGCGCCGATGGCGATCATGCCAATACCGCCGCCGGTGGGCGTATGGCTGTCGGAGCCGATGAGGGTCTTGCCCGGTGCGCCGAAGCGTTCGAGGTGAACCTGATGGCAGATGCCGTTGCCTGGACGGGAGAAGTAGATGCCGTGCTTCTTCGCGCAGGAGGCGATAAAGCGGTGGTCGTCGGCGTTTTCAAAACCGGACTGGAGAGTATTGTGGTCAATGTACGCAACACTGCGCTCGGTACGTACCTGCGGGATTCCCATCGCTTCGAATTCGATGTAAGCCATGGTGCCGGTCGCATCCTGCGTGAGCGTCTGGTCAATTTTCAGACCGATTTCGGAGCCTTTTTTGAATTCTCCGTCCACAGTATGCGCTTTCAGAATTTTTTCAGCAAGTGTGAGTGCCATAAGACATATTCTTCGCGGGGGG